>SLNU01000237.1 GCA_007132865.1 Bacteroidales bacterium
AACAAGCTCCGGCGCATACCCCGCGCTCAGGGTATGCTCGGTGCCCTGCCCTTGTGCTGATCCGGCATCAATCTCTGCGGCGTAACCGGCGCTGAGTGCTAGCTCCTGTCCTGCGCCTGCCGCGGCCCCGGGCGTGAGTCCCGGCGTATACGGTATTGAGTCGTCGACAATGAGTCCGAGCGAGACGCCGACACCACTTGCCGACCCCGCGCCAAGCTCTGGCACGTAGCCGATTGCTACGCCAAGCGATACCCCGGTTGCCGTGGCGCTCCCTGCGTCTAGCGAGGGTGTGTAGCTGACCTCGTCCGACTCGGCGAATGATGCCTGATAGAGTTCTTCGGCGTCCTCTATAGTAGCGGACCCGCTAATCAATACCGTTCCCGCTTGCACGGAATCGTTCGCACGCCTCCAGTCCCCGGCGTTCATTTGGGATCCAATAGACAGATGGTCAGTAGTGGTTCCGACCGTCCCGCTTCTCTCTGCCGAGTCGATCAATACCCACTCTGCTTCGCCTCGTCTCCATAGTTCGATAGCGCTTCCCGTGTATCGCGCCAAAAAAAAGAACCAGTTCTCCGTGTCAGGGAAGGCGTTTACGTCACGAGCAGTGTCGACGTTTCCTCCTGTCCCTCCACGCACGTCGTAACTGATCCTGCGGAGCATGATTGGGTAGCTACGCACTTGGTACGTTGTGTCGCCTCTGGCTAAATACGGTGCCCAGGTCACATCATTCGGTTCCTTCGCCCAAAAGAAAATCGAATGTTCGTTCAGGTTGAAGTCCGAATGATCACCGAAGTCCAGACGGTTGAAGTCCTGTCCCGGAAAATCCCAATAGCCAGCAAGGGCTGAATCTGCGCCCCCCGGCCCTCCAGAACTCACCCACGTCACACCATCGGCGAGTGTCCCGTGGTGGTCATTGCCGCTGCGGTCCGTTGCCTGTGTCGGACTCTCTTCCTCGTCCGCCAGCACGATCACTACATCGTTGCCCCACAACTCCACGGCCTTGTCTGCGAACGGGTTGGTCACGGCGTCAACCTCCGCTGCGTGCACCGCGAAGTCTGTAGCGGCCCCTGGCGGACCAAGCTCGATGACATCGCCGACTTGCACCGTGACCGTATCGGAGTCACCAGAGAGCAGCCCATCGGTATCCTCGGTACGTCCGACACACTCATGCTCGCCGTCCGGCAGACCGCTGACTTCCCACTGCGTGCCCTCGACCAGACCTGAGACTTCCTCGCCGCCGCAGTAGATGCGGTAGCCGGCGATCTCAGACTCCGTGAGTGCCGATCCGTCCTCGCGTGTTGTCGGATGGTCCCAATGCAGCGTGCCTGCTGACGCGCACGCACAGAGTGCGATGAGTGCCGGTACAAGATAACGCACACCGTCAACCCCCGAAGGTGATAGATATCGTGGCCTGGAAGTTGTCCGGGGCGCCGGGCGGAGGATTGACGGTGAACGACGCGGCGGCTGGCTCACTGACCTGGCCGTCTGCGCCGACAGTGACGAGCGTGCAATCGTAGGTGCCGTCGCTGATCTGGATTATTGCCGTGTAGCTTGTCGACTCGCCGCCTGGCTGCGCGTCCAGCACAATCGCGCCGCCCCCCTCGCATGCGAGATCGTAATGGCTGATGTGCTCCGGCTCCAACGGCGAACCGTCAGCAAACTCCGTCGGGGTCGACCAGGCGGCGGTAAAATCCGCGGTCACGCTCGCTGCGGCAGGCAGGGCAAAGAGAGACAAAGCGAAAACCGTCAGCAGGCGGGTTACGGTAGTCATATCGGATACCTCTGGTCGATGGGGCGTTGTGGCTGCGTCGACGCGACGCAAGAAATTGATTGAGGGCAAGACGATCTGCTGCGGTGGCGTTGGCGCGCTTTGCGATGCGTACACGATCTGCCTCGTTCACAGCCCACCTGCCTCCATGATCTTGTCCATTTGCTCCAACGCCAGACACATGCTCACGTATCGCTGCGGCGCGTCTCGGTCCGGGCGGATGGCGCCCCACATTGCAGGGCTCCCGGGCTTTCGGTCCGTGCGCACACCTAGATGCAGACCCGGAGACGGTTGCCAGTGTGGGTAAAACCCGATGCCGGTAAACCCGATGCTGCGCGCAAGGTCAATGGCGCGCTGCGCGTCCTGCCGTGTCGTAATGCCGGACGGGAAACAATCCATGCCACGGACCTCTTCCCAGCGGTCCACGTTGTGGTCGCTCTTTGCCGACTCGCCCAGATGTCGCCCAAGGCGGCCTGCCACATTGTTATCGTCCCATTTGAAGCGCACAGTAATAGGCGCACCCCATTGGTGGCGGAATGAATCGGCAAGCACAAGCAGCCGTGGCGCCATATAGAACGCCCAGTCGCCAAACTCGTGCCGGTCGAAGTAGTAGAGGTGCGGGAAGTTCATGGGGAGTGCCCACAAAAAAGCCCCACCGGATTGGCAGGGCTGGATAATAAAACACCGGGGAGCGACCCCGGCGACCTGCCTTCCCTCTGATTTGCTAGGTGAGGTTCAGCAGGTTTTAAACCCCGATCACCGGCAGCGTGGTCTAGAACTACTGCCGGGAGAGCGGGAACCCTCTCTACGATGTAAGACGCCCGTGCCGAGCGGCCAACCTCGGCAGACCTGTCGATTCAGGTCGCTGTTTGAGCTTCCGTGAGAGGCTTGCGGGGTGGTAGATGGCAATTTGGCTAGTTTGCCTGATTCTACG
>SLNU01000231.1 GCA_007132865.1 Bacteroidales bacterium
ACCCTTCTGCGTTCGGAGCATTTGCAAGTGTTCCGCGTGGTGCTCATCCAGGGCGAAGAGTTCAGTGATCACGCCGTGCCGGGAGATATCACGGTGCAGTGTCTGGAAGGCTTGATCGACTTTCGTATCGGAGGGGGCAAGGTCCAGCGACTCGCTGCGGGCGATCTGCTATATCTGAATGGGGGGCAGCCCCACGCCCTGAAGGCTCTGGAAGACGCCTCGATCCTCGTCACCATCTATCACCCAAGACACCTTGGCAAAGATCCGGTGAACGACCACTCGGCCTAGTGAGGCGCCACCCGCGCGGCGAGATGAGTGTCCCCGCCCAAAGCGGGTGAACAAGACGGCAAGCCCAGCAAGCGACAATTGATGTGCGAATCCAGTAGATGGGCAGGTTATGAATTCAGGCCGCAAAACAACGCGCAGCTATCGGAAAAGTTTGCCGAAGAGCACGGTGTTAGGCTGCGTCTTCCTGGTGACCGGCCAACTCACTTCCGGTGTGGCAAGTGTAGAGGCAGTTGCCGCATCCAACATTCACTGAGCCTCGTCACAAGAAGGCGTGAGTAATGAACGAAGAACAGCATGATGATTGGAATCCGCTGGATGCATCGATTCTGAAGGACCAACGCCGAGCGTACGACGAGATGCGAGAGCGATGCCCGGTAGCGCACAGCGAATTCATGGGGTGGTCGCTGTTTCGCCATGAGGACATTGCTATGGTTCTTGCCGATCCGGAGAAGTACAGCAATGTATCGCGGTTCCTGGCCATCCCGAATGGGATAGATCCGCCAGTTCATGGCCGATACCGCGAAGCGCTTGCCCCCAATTTCGATCGGGAGCAGATGGCGAGGGTCGAGCCACGCGCCCGCGAGATCGCCGCGATGCTCCTTGGACCGATGCTCTCCGGTGGCGAGGTGGAGTTCATCGAGGCCTTCGCAAACCCCTTCGCGTTGAAGACGCTGTGCGCCTTGCTCGGTTGGCCCGAGCAGCAGTGGGAATGCCTCGGCGGTTGGGTGCATGGCAGCCAGCAGGCGGCCTTCAACAAAGACCCAGTTGCTGGAAAGGCCCTCGCCAGTCTCTTTTCGGAGCACGTCAAGGCCAACCTGGATACGCACCGTGCTTCACCCAACCATGTGGCCGATGCCACAGACGCACTGCTGAGCACCGATGTCGACGGCGTGCGGCTCGACGACGACCAGATCGTGAGCATCCTGCGCAACTGGACGGCCGGGCATGGCACCGTCGCGGCCGGCTTGGGTATTCTGGTCCTGCATCTTGCTCAGGAGACCGAACTTCAGGATCGGCTGCGGAGCGATCCATCGCTCATTCCTGCAGCGATCGAGGAGATCCTGCGGGTGGACGGTCCGCTTGTCGCCAACCCACGTACCACGACGCGGGAGGTCAGGATTCAGGGTCAGTCCATTCCCAAGGGGGAGCAGCTGACGCTGATGTGGATCGCCGCCAATCGCGATCCGCGCACGTTCGATGAACCAAATGCGGTCAAGATCGAGCGAGACACGGGCGATGGCTTGGTCTGGGGCCAAGGCGTCCATCTTTGCCAGGGAGCCCCTCTGGCCAGGCTCGAGTTGCGGGTGGCGATCGAGGAATTGCTCTCGAGGACGAAACGCTTTGAGTTCGCCGGCGACGACGTTCCGCGCCGCGCGGTCTATCCCAGTAACGGCCTTGCCGCGCTCCTCCTTCGGTTCAGCTGACGATTCGGCAGTCGTTCTCGGACGTTGATGATTGGACGCGTATGATGATGAGATCGCCTCGCTACTGCGCAACCTCCTTGAGCACGCGCACGCGGACCGACGCATCACGGCGCGCGACGGTGATGGCGTAAAGTCGGGCGCTGGCCCAATGCCGGTCTCGGCTACCAGCTTCCGGTCAGCCGGTCAGGAGATTCAGTGAACATCCTGTTGGGGTTACACAGCTAGTTGTTTGCCCTGGTCGACGGCGACGCGTCGTCGCCGGGCCGCCAGAGGCGATCGAAGAACACCCGTACCAAGTCCGAGCGCGTGATCATGCCCACCACGCGCCGCGCGTCGTCGCACACGACAAGGCGCTTGATCCGGTTCTTCTTCATCAGCTCGAGCACGTCGTGCAGCGTCTGCGCCTGCGTTGCCGTGACGACATCGGTCACCATCACCTCCGCGACCGTGGCGGCCGGCTCCTGGATCGCGCTGTGATGCCTGAACATCGCCTCGAGCGTCTGCCACAGACTGTGGGTGGGGTGATGGCTGGGCACCCCCAGCGTGCGCAGAAAATCCGCCTCGGTAATCACGCCCCGCAGCCGGCCGTCGTTGTCCACCACCGGCAGCCCGCTGATCCGGTGCATCACCAGCAGATGCGCCGCCTCTGACAGCGAGCAATCGACCTCAACCGTCACGACCGATCGGGTCATCAAGTCCGCCACGCGCAGGCTGCCGGTGATGCGGAAACGTGCGTGCCTCTCGGCCCGGGTGTTTAGTGCCATCAGATTGTCTACGGTGATATCTACGATGGTGTTGGACTCCGTCAGGGCGCTAACGAAGTCCTCACGAATCAAACCATGGGTCGTCTTGGTCATGGTCAGCTCCGAGAGCCGTTCCTTAAATGGAGCTTAGGAGCTGCCTAAGACAAAGGAAAGCGACTTTTATTGGCCTTTAAGATCGACGTTCGTGATATTAAAGCTCATGGCGTCAACTCCCACTGTCCAAGTC
>SLNU01000228.1 GCA_007132865.1 Bacteroidales bacterium
CTGTCACGGTGCCTGTTACACGGATTGTTTGCCCATACAGGGAATGCCCCATAAAAAGCAACACACCGATAAAAAGGAGTAATCTTTTCATGTTGTTTTGGTTTAGGTGAATAAATAGAAATTGAACCCCGATAGTTGATTTTTCCTTGCCAAATGTAAAGATATTTAACAAAAAAGAAACATTTCAGGCAAAAAAACCATCAAAATAGATGCATTCCGGAGCAATAAAACCATCAAAATTAACACCTTTCTGCAACTAGTTTAGATCTACTTTATTCATTATCAGATTATTATTTCACTTATACCAAAAATAAAAAGGTGGATAAAAAAAAAGGCGGCCGTATGGCCGCCTTGTAATGTAAAATAATTATTTCCGTAATAAATTAATACCGTAATAAATCAATTCCCAATCAGGAACTCTCCGAACCCAATCTTTCCGTCCCTGCTGACACCCTGTATGACGATCCTGTACTGGGTCACTCCCCCTGCGGGCAGGAACTGAATGTTCGAGAGTCCGTCGGCATCGGTAGTGAGCTCCGGCTCCCACAACAGGGTTTTCACCTGATGTGCTTCAATCCGCGGGAACGGCATCTCAAAGTCGGGATAAAACTCCCTTGGGGCATGCAGTCCGGCTACCAGAAACATATTCTGTCCGCTAACCTCAGACGCAAAATCCCGTCTTCTGGAATAAGCGATAAACACCCCCTGGCCGCCCCGCATGCCAAAGGCAGCCGTGCTGGCACCCCGGAAAATCTCAATGCGTTCAATGTCCCTCGGATGGGCACCCATAAAGGCTCCGGCACTTTCCACCCCGTCGATGATGAACATGGGAGGACCCTGGTAGTTGATGCTGCTGGGTCCTCTCACTGTAATATCCCCTGAACGCGAAACGGTTACTCCGACCGCCTTGTCTCTCAGGACATCAATCATGGCGCTATATGGTTCGTCCGGGGCCACATAAATGGTCTGGTCCGGGCGGCCATAGGCCGAGACCTGGCTGCCCCCTGTACTCTCTCTTCGTTCCGACCTGCGCCTTGACCATTCCCGACCGCGTGCCGTCACCTGCTGGGGCTGGGAGAACACATTGTATTCATAGTCCACCACAACATCCTGCACCTGGCTGGGTCCGGAGTCCAGCACCTCAACCTTTGGGATCACCCTGCCGGACAATGCGGGGGGTAGGATCTCCACCAGCACACTATCCGTAAATGGCAGATTCTCAAAAGTAAACACTCCCCGTTCATTCGTTCGGCTTGTATAAACCTGTGACCTGTCTTCGGCAAGCCGCATGGTCACCTCGGCATTCCGCACACCCTGGTTCTCGTTCGGATCAACCAGCTGACCCCTCAGCGTTGTTCCGTAAACAGGGGCATGGGCCATTACCGCGCCCTGACCCAACATCGCCCATGAAAAGCGCCTCCAGCCATGTGTCAGCATCAACAGGTCGACCGCTTCTTCCACCGATTCCTGCGTATAATCAAAATACAAGGCGGGATCCTGTACCATTCCCTTTAGATCAGAACTCAGGAACAGGTAGCTGAAAATATTGTCTCTGTATGACCTTTCAGCGATATTGCCAAATTGCACCGAAACGGAAAAATCGCCTTCCAGCGGGATTCCCATCCGGTCAGTGGCCAGCAAATCTATACTAAGGGCACTTGCATCTCCTGTCCGCAGTGCCTGGGCCCTCATGTCAAAATATGCCTGGTCGTCGTGGTTGATGAACACCAGCCGCTCAGCCAGCGGACGGGCATCTTCAGAAAAAAGGGTAAAATGGGTGATCCCCGTTGGAAAGTCCGACAAAGGCAAGCGGATGGTCCTGCTTCCATTCACCTCAACATCCGGCAGAAAGAAGCTAGCCTGTCCGCGGGTGTGCCCAAGCAAGGCACACCGGCCGGTGGCTGACTGCCCGGAGGCATGGTGCACGCTCAGTTGCAGGGTCTCTCCGTCAAGAATATCGACCCGCAGCCCAAAGCCCTCTGTCGCCGCCTGGGAAAGGTCTGCCTGCACCGGGCGCTGGCCCGGAATCCGGGCTTCGGCAGTGTATCGCATGCCGGTCATCGGCTCCAGGGCAAAGACCCCAAGACCAGCCTCATTGGTTTCAAAGGTTCCGGCCGAATTTCCCTGGCTGTCCTTGATCTCACCATTGGCCTTGACTCCCCGGCCTGTTGCATCCGTAAGTTTTACGGCAACCCTGGCCGGCACCCCGGCAACCAACGTTCCCCCTTCCGGGAATAGTCCCATGGAGAATTGCTGTTGCTGCCGCTCCAGGTCCCGGTTAAAATTCTGGTTGAAACGGCGGGAACTGTTATCAATCCGGTTGGCATAATCCGGGTTTTCCAGGTAAAAATCCTGCCGAAACAGGAAGTCCTCTCCCGCATTGAGCATCCAGTCCGTATAAGCCCGAATAAAATAGTTTCCATCGGGCAGCTCAGCATCCAGTTCGATCTCCCCGCTGGCAGATCCATTTTCGGGCATCAGCACCAGGCCCGTCACCGCCTGCCCCTGATAGTCCAAAACCTCCACATGGATATTGGCCTCCGACAGATCCGGCTGATGTGTGATTCCGTTCACCAGGTATGCCTTGAACCAGATGGTCTCCCCTGCCAGGTAGTTTGATTTGTCTGTATGCAGAAATAGCTTTTGGGGGGCCATCTCCGAAACATGTGCTGAAAGTTTTCTTTCCAGCTCTTCGGGC
>SLNU01000282.1 GCA_007132865.1 Bacteroidales bacterium
GACCGCATCCAGGATGCGCCGGGCCAAATGCTCCAGCAGGTGACTCTTTTGGTGCATCTGCTCCCCCACCAGCATATAAACAGCCTGGTAATTCACCGTATCTTCCAAACGGTCAGACCTTTCAGCCGCAGCGGTATCGGTCTCCATTTCCAGGTTTACGATGAACCGGTTGCCAATGACCTGTTCCTCTTTAAAACAGCCATGGTAGCCAAAAAACTCCATGTCTTCCAGCAAGATCTTTCCCATATCAAAGATTTTTTGTCGGATATTTTCTTCGTCGGATGAACCAGAAGTTTCGCGCCCGGCCCATGCGCAAAAGTAAAAGTTTTCCCCGGCCCCGAGGAAAGATTTTGTTAATTTTACATGCCGTTAGCGGTACCGCATTACGAAATTCCTTACCCTGAACCCAATCAATATGACAAACCCGTCAAACAACAATACCGAACCCAAGGCCTCCCTGAATTTCCTGGAGCAGATCATCACAAACGATATTGCAGAAAACAAGGCCGGCGGACGGGTTCATACCCGTTTCCCCCCGGAACCAAATGGCTACCTGCACATCGGCCATGCCAAGTCCATTTGTCTGAACTTCGGATTGGCAAACCAGTTCAACGGCAAGTGCAACCTCAGGTTCGACGATACCAATCCGACAAAAGAAGAACAAGAATACGTCGACAGCATCAAAGAAGACGTACGCTGGCTCGGATTCGACTGGGAGGAGAGGGAATTCTATGCATCCGACTATTTCGAAAAGCTTTATGAATTTGCGGTTTTCCTGATCAAAAAGGGCAAGGCCTATGTGTGCGGGATGACGGCCGAGGAGATTGGTGCCAGCCGTGGCACCCCGGCCGTTCCGGGTAAGGAAAGTCCCTGGCGGGACCGGCCGGTGGAAGAAAGCCTGGACCTGTTCGACCGAATGCGCAAGGGAGAATTCCCCGATGGCAGCAAGGTGCTGCGGGCCAAAATCGACATGGCCTCCCCAAATATGCAAATGCGTGATCCGGTCATGTACCGCATCCTGCATGCCCGCCACCACCGCACCGGAGATGATTGGTGCATCTACCCCATGTACGACTGGGCCCATGGACAAAGCGATTACCTGGAGGGGATCACCCACTCTGTCTGCACCCTGGAGTTCGAGGTTCACCGGCCGCTGTACGACTGGTTCCTGGACGAACTGGAGGTAAAAAACGACCGGCCCAGGCAGATCGAGTTTGCCCGGCTGAACCTGAGTTATACCGTGATGAGCAAGCGCAAGCTGCTGGGCCTGGTGCAGGAAGGGCACGTCAACGGATGGAACGACCCCCGCATGCCGACCATCAGCGGACTCCGCCGCAGAGGATACACCCCTGCCTCCTTACGGGTTTTTGCCGATCGTGTAGGTGTGGCCAAAAGGGAGAACATGATCGAGGTCGGAATGCTCGAACATTGCGTGCGTGAAGACCTGAACAAGACCTCCGCCCGGGCCATGGCCGTGTTCAACCCGGTCAAGCTGATCATCGACAATTATCCCGACGGACAGGTCGAAGAGCTGCATGGCATCCTGAACCCTGAAAACCCGGAGTATGGCACCCGTATGATCCCCTTCTCCAAAACCCTGTATATCGAACGGGAAGACTTTATGGAAGACCCGCCCAAAAAGTTCTTCCGGCTGTTCCCCGGCGGGGAAGTTCGCCTGAAATACGCCTACATCATTCGCTGCGACCATGTCGTCAAAGACGAGCAGGGAGAGGTTGCCGAAATCCACTGCACCTATTTCCCCGAAACCAAAAGCGGGATGCAAAGCGACAAAAAGGTCAAGGGCACCCTGCATTGGGTCAGCGCAGAACATGCGATAAAGACTGAGGTGAGGCTCTACGACCGCTTGTTCACCGTGCCTGAGCCCGAGGATGTGGAAGAAGGAGAGGATTTCCGCAAGCACCTGAATCCCGACTCCCTGGTGGTCACCACCGCACTTCTGGAACCAGCACTCGCCGATATATGGCCGGGGCAGCGCTTCCAGTTCGAACGCAACGGGTATTACTGTGTGGACCCCGACAGCCGCCAGAATGCGCTGGTATTCAACCGCACCCTGTCCCTGCGCGACTCCTGGGCGAAGATGGAAGGCAGGAAATAAAGCAGGCTGCATAGCTCCTTCCGCCGCCAGGCCTGCTCCCTTCAGATGAGTGGACCTGCTGCTTTCAGGCGAGTGGACCTGCTGCTGCAGGGCATTGGGAAATTTTCGGATCAAATTTGGATTCTTTCTGAAAAAAAACATTATTTTTGCCCCCTGATTGTCCTGTGGTGTAATTGGCAACACGTCTGACTCTGAATCAGAAGAGTCCAGGTTCGACCCCTGGCAGGACAACATGAAAATCAAAAAAGGCTGACTCGATTGAACGAGCCAGCCTTTTTTTTTATTAAATTACTGTATAGTCTTTAGCATCCGTTTTATTCTGGTTTTCACCGGGAATACCCTCTGCTTCTGTCTTTTATTTTGGCTGCAAACAACAAATGCTTAACCCAAAATTATGAACCATGAAAGCACTTGTCCACAAACGTGCGCGCGCGCATCCGACTTCAAAAACCATTTTATCAAAAGGCTTATGCAGTTTTCTGCTAATTTTTGCAATGGCCTCGGGACTTACCGCACAGAAAACCGTTCCTGATCGGGAACGTCCCCCATCAGACAGGCAAGGCTTGTCAACAAC
>SLNU01000287.1 GCA_007132865.1 Bacteroidales bacterium
GGATACTCCCATGGTCAGCCTCTACCAATCCGACAAGGCATTTCATCAAAACGGTCTTGCCCGAGCCGCTGCGGCCGATGATCAGGCTGCATTCTCCCTTGTCGAAAGCAAAGTTCACCTCCTTCAGCACCGGTGTGCCTTCGAATGATTTCGATACGTTCGATCCCTGTATCATACCAGTAGGAGCTGTGTGAGGATAAGGTTGAACAATATGATATTTATCGAGCTGAACACCACTGCCTTCGTGATTGAATGGCCCACCTCCAGTGCGCCTCCACGGGTATAAAACCCGAAATAACCCGACACGGTGGTGATGATAAAGGCGAATACCAGGGTCTTGACCAGGGCATAAAGGATGTCGTATTGTGCAAACTCAAATAATATGCCATACACATAGTGGCTGAGCGGGACCACCCCGGTGACGGCAGAGGCAACCCAGCCTCCGAAGATTCCCAGAATCATGCTGATAACAACCAAAAAAGGGTTTACCACCATTGCAGCGATGACCTTGGGCAGGATAAGGTAGCCGGCCGCGTTCACTCCCATGATCTCCAGTGCGTCGACCTGCTCGGTCACACGCATGGTGCCGATCTCGGAAGCGATTCTGGAACCGACCTTCCCGGCAAGGATGAGGGCGATCATCGTCGGGGAGAACTCAAGGATGATGGCCTGTCGCGTGGCAAAACCGACAGCGTATATGGGCAACATGGGGTGGTCGGTATTGAATGCGGTCTGGATGGTCAGCACTGCGCCCATGAATACCGAGATAATGGCCACGATCCCCAGGCTTTGCAAGCCCAGGTTGTCCATCTCCACAATGATCTGGCGCCGGTAGATAGAAGCCCGTTCGGGCTTTTGCAAAACGACCCCGAGCAACGCGAGATACCTCCCTATATGGAACAGCAACTTCATGCTTTCTTTCTTACCCACGCGAAATTACTCATATTTTGCGTTTCTTTTATAATAATGGGGGCCACATGGTCCGTCCGTTTATATTTTCGTATTTTTACAAACCGATTTTTGCAACGATGATATTAAGCGGCAGCACCGAATATTCACGGCATGCTTCTCAAACGCGAAAAGTCCCGGCATTGCTAATTGTCCTGGCTTTTTTGGTCCTTTTCGGGTCTTGTTCCATTTTTCGCAGCAACTGCAATTGTCCGACCTGGAGTTCAGCGGACCAGCCAGTAAGGGAAAACCTAGCAGATCTTGAGCCAAAATAACACCAGGGAGATTCTCTCCCGCTACTTCCCGGTTGAAGCAGTCGATCACATCGGCCAGGTGCTGACAGATTACCGCATCAGATTAAAAGTCAATCGTGGACGGGCCACCAGGCTGGGCGATTTCAAACCCGCCGTGAACGGCGGCCTCCACCGGATCTCTGTGAACGGCGACCTGAATATCTATGCCTTTCTGCTGGTATTCATTCATGAGCTTGCCCACCTGCAGGTACATGAAGAATTTCGGGGAAAATCTGACTCTATGCACAGATCCGCTCACATCATCCCCGCCCGCATCATGCCTCAATCTGCCCGCATCATCCCACCCCGCATCATGCCCCATGGAAAAGAGTGGAAAAGGCAATTCGGGGAATTGATTCGTTTGTATGTTGAAAAAGGCTACTTCCACCCCCTGCTTCATGAATCCCTGTTGCAGTATTCCCATCGGGTAAAGGCTTCCGGGATCGCCAGCGAGCCGGTGGCAAGGGCGCTTCGGCTCTTTGATGACCATGGGGAAAAAGACCCTTTCATCCTTTTGGAGGAGCTGGACGACCTGGGGGTGTTTAGTTCCCGTTCTGGCAGGCAGTTCAGGAAAGGGGCCAAGCTGCGGAAACGGTACAGGTGCCTGTGCCTTGACAACCAAAGAACATATTTGTTCCACCCAATGGCCGCCGTTAGGCCGGTAAAGGAAGTGAATGAAAGGAAGGATAGGAAAAGAACAGCTATCTTTGCGAACCTGCTGAAGCTATGAACCAAAAAACAAGACATGGACAAAAACAATTACGTAGTCATCATGGCCGGGGGTGTGGGGGAACGGTTCTGGCCCATGAGCCGGATCACCAGACCAAAGCAGTTCATTGACATACTGGGAACGGGAAAAACCCTGATCCGTCAGACCTACGAACGTTTCCTGGAAGTATGTCCACCTGAGAACATTTTCATCGTGACCAACACGAAATACCAGCAACTGGTGCTGGATCAGATCCCCGGACTGGACCCGGGGGCCATCATCAGTGAGCCCACCCGGAAAAACACCGCACCATGCATTGCCTATGCAGCCTATAAGATACATGCGATGAACCCTGATGCCTGCATTGTCGTGGCCCCATCCGACCACATCATATTAAAGGAACAGGCCTTTGCCGATGTGATCCGTTCCGCGATGGATGCCGCAGCAAGGCACGATTGGCTGTTTACGCTGGGAATCACTCCCAGCAGGCCCGATACCGGATACGGCTATATTCAATTCAATGAGGACTCCAGCTTCCCGGAGGATCCCAGACTAAAAAAGGTGAAGACCTTTACCGAGAAACCCGATCTGGAAATGGCCGAGTCGTTTATTGAAAGCGGTGATTTTCTATGGAACAGCGGGATATTTATATGGTCTTGCAGGGCCATTATCGATGCATTCGAGAAATTCCAGCCCGAGATCAGCTTTGTTTTCCGCGAGGCCATCGGCAAGTACAA
>SLNU01000180.1 GCA_007132865.1 Bacteroidales bacterium
AACAGCTCCAGCGCCTTGCTGCCATTTTCTGCGCCCGTGCTTTCCAGTCCGAGCGTTTCCAGCAGGGCGGCGACCATCACAATGTTGCTCTGCTCATCGTCTACGACCAATATCCTGGCCTTCTCGAAAGCAACCTGCTGCTCCGGGCTGTGCTGCGAGAGCCCCCAGGAATGCTGCTGGGCGTGCTGTTTCTGGAAATTTTGTGTGTTTGGCCCTAAACGGTCAGCAGCTCCCTCACTGGCATGCAGCGGAACTTCGGGCAATATAACTCGGAAGGTCGAACCCTGTCCGGGGGTGCTATCCACCTCGATGCGTCCGTTCATTTTCTCCACCAGCCGTTTCGAGATAGCCAGTCCGAGTCCGGTCCCTTCATACTTGCGGTTGGTTTGGGGGTTCAGCTGCAGGAAGTCCTCAAAGATGGCATGCCGCATTTTCTTTTCAATGCCGATGCCGGTGTCTTCCACCCCGAAGACCAGCTCCCCCGTACCAGGCTTTTTCATTTCAAAGGAACCCCAAATCTTGACGTGTCCCTTTTGGGTGAACTTAATCGCATTGCCGACCAGGCTTTCAATGACTTGCCTGAGCCTGGCCTCGTCCAGCACCAGGTAGGCCGGCAGGTCCTTAGACGGCTCCACCAGCAGTTTGAGCCCTTTTTTCGCAGCCTTGTCCCGGTGGTTGGAGTGGATATCGTACAGCATGGATGATGGTTTGGCGGGACCGGTCAACAGCTCCAGCCTTCCAGCCTCGATTCGGGAAAGGTCCAGCAGGTCGTTAAGCAGGGCCAGCAGCTGGTGGCCGGCCGACATAACCGAGGAAAGCATTTGCCTGCTCTCGGGAGCGCTTAAACGGTGGTAAAGGGCCTCGCTGAAACCAAGGATGGCATTCATGGGGGTTCGGATTTCGTGGCCCATATTGGCCAGAAACTCACTTTTTGCCTGGTTTGCCCTGTTGGCCCTGTCTCTTTCCGTTATCAGTTCCTGTTCCATGGCCCTGCGTTCGTAAGCGTGCGAGATGATGCCCGAGATTGCCCGCAGCATTTCCAGCTCTGACTGGGACCACCTTCTGACCTTGTTGCATTCATCAAAGCCTACAAAGCCGTAAAGCTCTTCCTTTATATAGAGGGGATAAACGATAATCGAAATAACCCCCTGGGGTTCCAGGATATCCCTTACCTCTTGCGCAAGTTCGCTGATGTTCTCAGAATAGATCCGGCCCTCGTTTTTCAGGGAGTTGATCCATGTGGGAATGGCCTCGTAGGGAATGTCCTGAAGGTTTTTGATTTCCGGACTAACGCCTTTGTTGCACCACTCAAAGGTGTTGCTCACGGCGGTGCCGTCATCGTTGTTCTCGAATATGTAAACCCGGCTCACATCGGTATGCTGTCCAATCTGCTTCAGGCATTTGGTAAGTCGGCAGTCGAACTTTTCCAGTGAATTGAGCTCAAGGGCGATCCTGGCCAACACCACCTGTTGCTCCAGGGCATGTTCCAGCATCTGCTGCTGGGAGATAAATCTGTCGTCCATGGTGCTTTTATTGGAATTCCGTGGCATGGGGCATCCCAGTTATCCGACGGGCATCCCCGTATCCGACGGGCATCCCCGTATCCGACAAATATATAAGAAGTTGGATTAAAAAAAAAGCCCCCCCGAACGAGGAGCTAGCAACCATATTTTTTGATGAGAGTTTCAGGGATTGGCTTTTAGCCCCCTGTTTTCCGGTCAGTTACAATAGATCATTGCCTTGCTGAGCATCTTTTCGAGTCCTTCTTTGAGTTCATTCGGACTAAAAGGCTTGATCAGGTAGCCGCATATACCGCTTTTCTGGAGTTCTTCCCTTTCTTTGTGCTTGTCGATGTTGCTCAGGACGATCACGGGGATGTTCTTGTAATGCCCGTCATTCTTCAGCCTGGAAATCAGCTGGTAGCCATCTAGCCGGGGCATCATCAGGTCAGTGACGATGGCGTCGGGGACCATTCCGTTCTCGAGGTATGCCAGTGCTTCCATCCCATCTTTTGCCGTAATGACTTCAAACTTCTCTGAAAGGAAGATTTTCACCAGCGCCCTGAACTCCTTAATATCGTCTATGAGTAATACTTTCTTTTTCATGGCGTCGCTGTTGTAGTGGTGCATCGCTGTTGTGGTCTGCATCGCTGTTGTGGTCTGCATCGCTGTTGTGGTGCTTGTGGACCTTTCCAACGGTAATAGTGGACCTATCCATTAATAAAGCAAGCATTATGCCATATGTGTTAAGCCACTGATTGTTAGGGTTGTGATGAAATTCGGATTGTGTTTGAGGCCCCGGTTTCCTCATTTTTGAAGGGGGAAAAGTATTCGTTTTTGCGGGTGGCGGAGCGGTGCCGGGTAGATGGTTTGCATGCGGCCGCATGTATGATACTGTTGGCAGTAAACGGCCGGATTTCGGGTTCCAGACACCATTTGCTGCGCCCTGCACGTCCCAGATCAAGATACTTACCGAATCAGCGAAATCTTCTGGGTTTCGACCCGTCCTTCCGTCCGCATCACGGCAATGTAGATGCCGCCAGACAAGCGGTTGGGGCTCCAGGGCAAAGTGGTGGTGCCGCTCTCGAAATGCTGGTCAGCCAATAATGCTACCCTTCTGCCTTGTATGTCAAAGATCTCTACCGTCACATGGGCCGCCTGCGGCAAACTGAACCGGATGGTGG
>SLNU01000044.1 GCA_007132865.1 Bacteroidales bacterium
ACTGCGACGAGAATCCAAGCCTGACCTACACCGGCGTTGAGTTGATAGACTTCTGCGCAGGCGGAACGTTCACCGTAACCTGGACTGCAGTTGATGCTTGTGGCAACACCAGTAGCGAAAGTGCAACCGTAACTGTAACACCAGATACAGAAGATCCAGTTATCACCGTACCCGCCGACCTCACCATAGAGTGCGGTAGCAGTATGGTTGACAACAGTATGTTGCTTGCCGCTTGGTTGGATAGCGCGACCGTAACCGACAACTGCGACGAGAATCCGAGCCTGACCTACAGCGGCGTTGAAGCAATTAACTTCTGTACCGGCGGTATATTCACGGTAACTTGGACTGCAATTGATGCTTGCGGCAACGAGAGCAGCGAGAGCGCTACAGTAACGGTTATTCCAGATACGGAGGCTCCAATTTTGAGTCAGTATCCAGAGGATCTTTCTGTTGCTTGCCTCGACGATGTTCCACTACCACCGACAGTAACGGCCACGGACAATTGTGCAATTTCCTTCATACCGGTTGATTTCTCGGAGGTCTACGAATACGAGGGTTCGATTATTAGAATAATTAGGACTTGGGTTGCTGTTGATGCCTGTGGTTTAACCACCACTCACGTTCAAACAATAACCGTTACAGATACTGAAAGTCCTGTTATTGCTTGTCCGGTTGACGTAAGCCTAACTACGGGTGTCGATGCTACAGACTGTTTCGTTGCACACACTTGGGAACATCCTCTGCCGACCGACAACTGTGGTATTTCTATTTACACCTACACTGTGGTATTACCTGGAGGCATTGTTGATGGTCCGTACTCCTTGGAAGGATTGCTTCTTGGAGGCTCGCGCACCGTCACTTACAACTTCCCGGTGGGTACTAGCCAAGTTGTGTACCACGTTGCCGATCCATCAGGAAATGAGGCCTCCTGCTACTTCGAGGTAACCGTAACCGATGATACTCCACCTGTATTTGTTAATTGCCCAGATCCTGGAACTGTATTTACCATTTCGGCTGGTGCTAATTGCGAAACTGGAGTAATCTGGAGCATTCCGGTAGCCACCGACAACTGTGGTGAGCTTACCGTTGTTGAAACTTCTGTTGGAGGTCCTTTCCACGGTCAAACATTGCTGCCTGGTACTTACAACATACAGTACACCGCCACCGATTCCTCGGGTAATACTGCAATCTGCGAATTTACCGTCGAGGTTGTTGACGATGGAGAACCGCTACTGGTTTGCATTCCAGACATTGTGGTAAGTGCAAGTGCTGATGACTGCAGCTGGACTTCTGCCGAAGATCAGTTGAACCCGCTACTGGCAATAGATAATTGCCCAGGTATGGAGTTGAGCTACGAGATAAGTGGTGCCACCGAGGCAATCGGAACGGGTAACGTTCCGGTTACTACTTTTGCCATTGGAGTTAGCACAGTGAGCTATACTCTTGAAGATGCTGCTGGAAACACTGTTACTTGCAGTTTCACTGTAACCGTAATTGACGATAGCGCTCCGGTTATTGCTTGTCCTCCATCTGTTGTTACCGATGCCGATTCGGGTGTTTGCGGGCATAGTTTCAGCCCGACTCTGTCATCCAGCAATGTTTCGGATAACTGTACCGCATTTGAGGACCTAACAATCACCTATCAAGTTCACAACCCCGACAACAGCATAAGCGGGCCGTTTGCCAATGGTGATGCCTATATGTTCGGAGTGGGAGTAAGTCAGGTAGAATGGATTGTGATGGATTCTAGTGGTAATACTGCTACTTGTTTGCAGCAAGTTACCGTTAACGAGCTTGTACCATTTGCCAATGCCGGTCCTGACGCTGAGATGTGCAGTACCGATGGCAGCTTCACTTTAACGGGTGCAAGCCAAGTAAATGGATTGAACGTGATTTGGAGTTCAAGTGGAACTGGTTCGTTTGATGATCCAACAATGTTGAATCCTACCTACACTCCAAGTGCCGGTGACATTTACAGTGGTCAGGTAATCCTTACGATGGTTGTAAATGGAGCTTGCAGTAGCACTTCAGATCAGATGACACTCACCATTTGGAGAGGTCCAACTGCCTTTGCAGGAAGTGATCATGCAATTTGCGAGGGTGATGTTGTGGTATTGAGCGGAGCGACGGCCAGTAATTACTCAAGTTTATTGTGGACAACTACTGGATCAGGGCTTTTTACCAACCCGAATGCTTTGAACCCAATATACGTTCCATTCCCCGGGGAGGTAGGAATCTTTACGCTCACTCTAACTGCTTTTTCTCTCGAAGGAGATGGAGCTTGCAGCAGCGTTGTTTCTACTATTGAAATAGAAATTCATCCTAAAGCTACAATTGAAATACTTTCGGTTTCGAATGCTCTGTGCAACGGGCTTGGTGGCACTGTGACGATGCAATTAAGTGGGGCTGGTACTGTTACTCTTGGTAATCAGAGCCAAACAGTTAGTTTACCATACATTGTTGAATTCAATGATATCCTGGCTGGTTATCATATTGCCACTTTCGTTTCTGATGGCGGTTGTAGCGTTTCAAAAGGGTTTAATATTTTCGAACCAGAACCTTTAGTCGCAAATATTTTATACAGCTCTCCGTTAATTTGTTCTGGTTCCGACTCTGGGAGTGCTCAAATAGTTGCCTCTGGGGGTGTTTGGCCCTACACATTCTTGTGGACCGATTCCAACG
>SLNU01000259.1 GCA_007132865.1 Bacteroidales bacterium
CCACCATCCGGTTCAGTTTGCCGCAGGCGGCCCATGTGACGGTAGAGATCTTTGACATACAAGGCAGAAGGGTAGCATTATTGGCTGACCAGCATTTCGAGAGCGGCACCACCACTTTGCCGTGGAGCCCCAGCCGCTTGTCTGGCGGCATCTACATTGCCGTGATGCGGACGGAAGGACGGGTAGAGACCCAGAAGATCTCGCTGATCCGGTAAGTATCCCCGCAAAAACGAATACTTTTCCCCCTTCAAAAATGAGGAAACCGGGGCCTCAAGCGAAAACTGATTTTAACCACAACTCTATTAACCAGCCTCTTAACTCATATGGCACAAAGCTTGCTTTATTAATAGATAGGTCCACAAGCACCATTAGACAGGTGCATAAGCACCACAACAGCGACGCCATGAAAAAGAAAGTATTACTCATAGACGATATCAAGGAGTTCAGGGCGCTGGTGAAGATCTTCCTTTCAGAGAAGTTTGAAGTCGTTACGGCAAAGGACGGGATGGAAGCACTGGCATACCTGGAGAACGGAATGGTCCCTGACGCCATCGTCACCGATTTGATGATGCCCCGGCTGGATGGATACCAACTTATTTCCCGGCTGAAAAACGACAGGCAATACAAGAAAATCCCCGTGATCGTCCTCTCCAACATCGACAAGCACAAGGAAAGGGAAGAACTACAAAAATGCGGCATCTGCGGTTACCTTATCAAGCCCTTTAGTCCGAATGAACTCAAAGAAGGACTCGAAAAGATGCTCAGCAAAGCAATGATCTATTGTAACTGATCCGCGTTGTAACTGATCCGAGTGCAGGCGACAGCAGTCCCTGACACACTCTCCTCAACAAAAATATGGTTGCTAGCTCCTCATTCGGGGGGGCTTTTTTTTTAATCCAACTTCTTATATATTTGTCGGATACGGGGGTACCCGTCGGATAACTGGGATGCCCCATGCCCCCTGAAACCCAATGAAAGTACCATGGATGAACGGTTTGCCTCCCAGCAGCAGATGCTGGAACATGCCCTGCAGCAGCAGGTGGTGCTGGCCAGGATCGCCATTGAGCTCAATTCCCTGGATAAGTTCGACTACCGCCTCAACACATGCCTGAAACAGATTGGCCAGCATACCGATGTGAGCAGGGTATACATTTTCGAGAACAGCAAAGACGGGACCACCGTCAGCAACACCTTTGAATGGTGCAACAAGGGGATAAGTCCGGAAATCAATAAGCTCCAGGACATTCCTTACGAGGCCATCCCCACCTGGATCAACGCACTGAAAAACGAGGGCCGGATCTATTCGGAAAATATCACTGAATTGGCGCAAGAGGTCAGGGATATCCTGGAACCCCAGGGTGTTATTTCGATCATCGTTTATCCCCTCTTTATAAAAGAAGCGTTCTACGGCTTTGTAGGCTTTGATGAATGCAGCAAGGCCAGAAAATGGTCGAAGTCTGAGCTGGAAATGCTGCGGGCGGTATCGGGCATCATTTCGCATGCCTACGAACGAAGGGCCATGGAACAGGAGCTGATCATGGAACGGGACAGGGCCAAAAGGGCTAACCAGGCAAAAAGCGAGTTCCTGGCCAATATGGGGCACGAGATCAGAACCCCCATGAATGCCATCCTGGGGTTCAGCGAGGCCCTGTATCATCGCTTAAGCGCCCCGGAGAGCAGGCAAATGCTTTCCTCGGTCATGTCGGCTGGCCACCAACTGCTATCCCTGCTGAACGACCTGCTGGACCTCTCCCGAATCGAGGCCGGAAGGCTGGAACTGGTAACCGGTCCCGCCAACCCATCCTCCATGCTGTATGATATTCACTCTATATACAGAGACAAGGCCGCGAAAAAAGGGCTCAACCTGCTGGTGGAGATTCCGGAGGTCCTGCCGGACACCCTGATGGTAGATGAGGCCAGGGTCAGACAAATTATGGGAAACCTGGTCGACAACGCCATCAAGTTCACCCAAAACGGACAGGTTAAGATCTGGGGGTCCTTCGAGCTGAAGAAGCCTGATGCAGGAGAACTGGTTTTCGGGGTGGAAGATACCGGCATCGGCATTGAAAGGAAATTGCGAGAGGCCATCTTTGAGGACTTCTTGCAGCTTAACCCACAAACCAACCGAAAGTATGAGGGAACCGGACTCGGACTGGCTATCTCGAAGCGGCTGGTGGAGAAAATGAACGGACGCATAGAGGTGGAAAGCACTCCCGGAAAGGGTTCTGCCTTCCGCGTTATATTGCCCGAAGTGCTAGTGCATGCCAGTGAGGGACTTGCTGACCGATTGGGGCCAAACACACAAAATTTCCAGAAACAGCACGCCCAGCAGCATCCCTGGGGGCACTCGCAGCACAGCCCGGAGCAGCAGGTCACTTTTGAGAAGGCAAGGATCCTGGTCGTAGACGATGAGCAGAGCAACATCGTGATGGTCGCTGCCCTGCTGGAAACGCTCGGTCTGGAAAGCACCGGCGCAGAAAATGGCAGCAAGGCGCTGGAGTTGTTAAAAGACGGTCGCCCGGACCTGGTGCTGCTCGATACCCGCATGCCGGAGATGGACGGGCTCGAGGTGCTTAAGCGAATCAAGGCCGATGCACGGCTCAGAGACATCCCCGTACTGGCATACACCGCCTACCGTCCCAATGCCATCGACGACCCGGCTGTGAAACTGTTTGA
>SLNU01000325.1 GCA_007132865.1 Bacteroidales bacterium
AGGTTCATAAACAAGGAACCGCTCCACGCGGGACTCCAACACCTTGATCATTTCCTGAAAATCGGCCAGGAACTCCTGGGTGATTTCGCGGCCGAAAAGGGCAACTTGCATGGTTTTTTTTTCGAATGTAACAAACTTTTATGAATTAAGTCTTGCCGGCCCTGATTATCAGAGCAGGTCAAGCCTCCTGGAATCCAGTTTCAGGAAGGTGAACAGCATGAAGGTGAATCCCCAGAGGGATGATCCTCCGTAAGAGAAGAACGGCAGCGGAATGCCGATTACCGGGACCAGTCCGATTGTCATCCCGATATTGACGGCAAAATGGAAAAACATAAAGGATACGACGCAATAACCGAATACCCGGCTGAAAGTGGATTTTTGCCGTTCAGCCATATTGATCAGCCGGATCAGTAACCACAGGAACAATCCGACGATCACAAAACTGCCGGCAAACCCCCATTCTTCCCCTATCGTGCAAAAGATGAAATCCGTTCCTTGCTCCGGCACGAAATTGTATTTGGTCTGTGTCCCCTGCAAATAGCCCTTCCCCCAAAAACCGCCGGATCCGATGGCAATTTTGGATTGGTGCAGGTTGTAGCCGGCTCCCCGCAGGTCAACCTCTTCGTCGATCAGCACCTCGATCCGGAGTTTCTGGTGGGGTTGCAATAAGTTCTCGAAAGCATAGTCTACCGTATACACATAAACGGAAAGGATGATAAACAATCCAATCAATTGAAGCAGTTCATGTCGTTTTTTCCGAATCACGAAAGCGGCGACGACGGTGATGCCGGCCAGGATCCCGATGATGATAAATTCATTTATCATTAAGGTGAGGATGAACAGGAAAATGGCGGTCGCTACTACGATCAGCAGGCTGGTCCCCACATAACCGGAGCGATACAGGGCAAACAGAAGGGCGCCGAATACCAGTGCGGTGCCCATGTCATTTTGTAGTATAATCAAGATAGTGGGAAGTCCGATAATCGCAAAAGCCTTCAGCCTTAAACCCCAGTCCGGGGTTCTGGTTTTTGCATCCCCTATGAATTTTGCCAGGGCCAGGGCGGTGGCGTATTTAGCAAATTCGGCTGGTTGAATAAGGAAGCTCCCGATCCGGAACCAGGATTTTGAGGCATTGATCTCTGTGCCGAAAAACAGGACCCCGACCAGGATGACAGCCAGTAGTCCGTAAATAAGATAGGAAAAAGTGGGGTAGAACTTCACATCGATCATCAGGACCATGGCTCCCAGGATTAAAGCCGTAACGATCCATAGCAGCTGTTTGCCGTAGGTCTGGCTGATGTCGAAAATACTGCGATTGCTTTCGGTGATCTCAGCAGCAAAAATGTTGAACCAGCCCATAAGTACCATCAGCAGGTATAGCACCACCACGGTTTTGTCAATGTCCTTAAAAAGGGTTAGCTGCCTTTTCATTGCATTATCTTTACAAAATTTGCCTCGAGGATGCGTTGTTCAAACCAATCCCGTTCGATGCTCCCGTTGAGGTACTTTTCGATCATCAGGCTGGCGATGGGTGCTGCCCAGACGGATCCATAACCGGCATTCTCTACGATTACCGAAATGGCGATTTTGGGATTCTCAACCGGGGCAAAGGCCACAAACACCGAGTGGTTCTCGCCATGCGGGTTTTGCACGGTCCCGGTTTTTCCTGCCATCTCAATGCCCGCTATCTTTGAAAATGCCCCGGTCCCTCGATCTACCACAAGGTGCATGGCTTCCGCCATGGCCTCAAAATGCCGCGGGTCCACCGTGGTTTGGTTCCTTTGTCTTTCAACTCCGACCACGACATCATTCTGGTCCCGGATGGCCTTCACCATATGTGGGGTATGGTAGTGGCCCCGGTTTGCAACGGTGGCCGCTAAATTGGCAAGCTGCATGGGGGTGGTGCCCAGTTCCCCCTGACCGATGGCCAGGGAAATGATCGTGAGGGACCGCCACCCCCGGCTGCCGTATACCCGGTCATAATAATCGGGCGATACGACCAGGCCGCTTAGCTCAAAAGGCAGGTCACTGCCAAACACCTGTCCCAGGCCGAAACTCCTGACATGGTTCCTCCAGTTGGACAGTCCCTGCTGTATGTTTCCAAAAGCCGGCTTGTCAACCGTGTGGCGGAATGTGATACATGAATAGGTGTTGCAACTGTACTGAATGCTACTCATCATATTGACGGGTCCGGGGTGGCTGCGGCACCTGACCGAGATGCCTCCACTGATGTAGACCCCGGGACATGAGTAGCTGGTGTTCAGGTTGACCACCCCTTCTTGCAGGGCGATCAGGGTATTTACGATCTTGAAGACAGACCCCGGCGGGTACTGGGCCATCAGGGCCCTGTTAAACAAAGGCATGGTGGGGGTGTTCTGAAGCTCCCTGTAGTTCTCACCCCTTACCCTTCCGACCAGCAGGTTGGGGTCGTAGGAGGGAGCTGTCACAAGGGCAAGAATCTCGCCGCTTGCAGGCTCTATGGCCACAATGCTGCCCCTTTTGTTTTGCATGAGCTGCTCGCCATATACCTGCAACGCATGGTCCAGTGTCAGGAAAAGGTCATCGCCCGGCACTGAAAGGGTGTCGTAGCGTCCTTGCATGTAGGGACCGATATCCCGGTTAAGTACATCCACCATCCGGATGCGCATCCCCTTTTGACCCCTGAGCACCTCCTCGTACGAGCGTTCCAGTCCGCTGATACCAATGTAATCCCCTGAACGGTAGTATGGATCATTGGCAACCACCTCAGGTCCGACCTCCCCCACATATCCCAGGGTGTGGGCAGCAATGGGCTGGGGGTAGCTTCTGAGTGTGCGCGGCTGCACAAAGAACCCCTGAAACCGGAAAAGTTTTTCCTGGAAACCGGCGTAAGTGTCTTTGGAAATCTGCCGTTCAAACAGGGAGGCACGGAATGGGGAATGCATGCGGGCGCGCTGCAGCCGGGTTTCAAAACCCTCCCTGTCAATCCCCAGCAGCATGCAGAATTCGGTGGTGTCTATGTTGCGGACCTGGTGTGGGATGACCATCAGGTCGTAATGGGCTTCGTTGTATACCAGCAACTCCCCGTTCCGGTCATATACCAGTCCCCTGGCCGGATAATCGGTAATGTACCGCAACACATTGTTGCTCGCCGAAAGCTTGTAGGTGTGATCAATCATCTGCAGATGGAACAGGCGCAAAAGAAACAACAGACCCGTCAGCAGTATGATGCCGATGATCACATTTTTTCTTTTGACGTAATAATTGGTGTTTGCAGGAGACAACATTCGGCGGGTTTCATTTTGGTGCCGTAAGCATTTTCTATCAGACAAAATTACGCTTTATCAGCAAAATTAATAACTTAGCCGACTGTGATTTTTTTAAATATAACTCTAATCATTTTTAATAGAAGAGCATATGGGTAAAATTGTGGTTCTGGGAGCGGGAATGGTCGGGAAAGCCATCGCTATAGATCTTGCAAAACGACACGAAGTAACCGCTGCCGATATTGATCAGGAATCCCTGAACTTTCTTTCTGAAAAATACGGGATCAATACGGTGGGAGTGAACCTCATGGAGGAGGACCGGATCAGTGAACTGGTCAGGGACTTTGATCTGGTGGTTTCGGCGGTTCCCGGGTTTATGGGGTATGACACACTGAGAACGGTCATTTCTGCCGGCAGAAACATTGTGGACATTTCCTTCATGCCGGAGGACTATATGGACCTGAACGCACTGGCGGCCAAAAACGGGGTGACCGCGGTCACCGATTGCGGCGTGGCTCCCGGGATGCCAAACCTGATCATTGGGAACTATAATGAATTAATGGAGATAAGCCACTTTGAATATGTAGTGGGGGGCTTGCCGAAGGTGAAGGTTTATCCGTTCTACTACAAAGCCCCGTTTTCCCCGGTCGATGTAATCGAGGAATATACCCGTCCGGCCAGGTATGTGGAGAAAGGCAAGCAAATGATGAAGCCGGCCATGAGTGAGCCCGAGCTTGTGTTCTTTGAGCAGGTAGGTACACTGGAAGCTTTTTATACCGACGGACTGAGGTCCCTGCTTTCCAATATGGGACACATTCCCAACATGAAGGAGAAAACCCTGCGGTATCCAGGTCATATTCAGCTGGTTCAGGCATTGAAGGCTGCCGGTTTTTTCGAAAAGGAACCCATCACGATCCACAATACCCCGGTCAGACCGATAGACTTCACCAGCAGTGTGTTGATCAGGGACTGGAAACTGGGACCTGAAGAGCCGGAGTTCACCGTTATGCGTATTGAACTGAATGGCCGGCAGGACGGGGTGGAGAAATCCATTGTTTACGAGCTGTATGACGAATACGACCATCAGGAGAACCTGTCCTCCATGGCACGGACCACCGGCTTCACTGCCACGGCCAATGCGGAGCTGGTGCTAGGGGAAAAATTCTCCGGAAAAGGTGTCTTCCCACTGGAACTTGTAGGAATGGACCCGGATTGTTTCCGGTTCGTGATGAATTACCTGGCTGAACGGAACATCCATTACCGCAAAACAGAGGTCATCTCTGACTAAGAATCCGCATCGAAAATGAAGAAATCCTTTTCCCCGCTCAGCAATTACAAGTCCACCAGGGATGCCATCGGGTATGTGCCCAGGAAAAAAGCCACCCAGTCTGATTATGACCGGATCGGTTTTATGTCCGGCCTCGAGGTACACCAGCAACTGGACACCAGTGAGAAGCTTTTCTGCCGCTGCCCCGGCGGTATATACCAGGACGACGATGATTACGATGCCGAAGTAATCAGGCATATGCGTCCGACTCTTAGTGAGCTTGGAGAGTACGACGGAACCGCCCTGATGGAGTTCAAGACCCGCAAGGAGATTGTCTATCGCATCAAGAACCCGACTACCTGTACCTATGAAGTGGACGACACCCCACCTTTCCCTGTGAACAGGGAGGCTGTCGACATTGCCATACAGATATCCCTGCTGAAGAAACTCAACATTGTCGGCGAGGTGCACATTACCCGCAAGCAATACCTGGACGGCAGTATCCCCACGGGATTTCAGCGAACGGCCATCATCGGTGTGGAGGGGGAGATTGAGCTCAGAAACAAGAAGATCCGCCTGATCCAACTGAGCCTTGAAGAGGATTCCTGCCGGGAGGTTTCAGACATTGGCCATACCCGGATTTACAAGACAGATCGCCTGGGCATGCCATTGATTGAAACGGTGACTTACCCGGATATGGTGAACCCGGACGAGGTGGCAGAGGCCTGCCAGGTGATCCGGTTCCTTAACCGCAGCAGCGGCAGGGTGCGCACCGGTATCGGTGCTGCGCGGCAGGATGTGAATGTCAGCTGCAGGGGAGGAACACGGGTGGAGATTAAAGGGGTCAGCCGCATACGATGGATCCCTGAGCTTACCCATAACGAAGCCTTCCGGCAGTATGCCCTGCTGCATATCCGGGGTTTGCTTCATGACAAAATAAAAAATGCGGATGCCTGGGCTCCGGTCCATAAAAAGCTGGACCCCGCAGAGCTCCCCTTCCGTTCCAGGCTGCTCAGGGGCTTGCGTGATGACACAATGCATTTATATGGCATGGTGCTTCCGGGATTCCAGGGTGTGCTTTCCCACTTTACCCAGCCCGGAAAGATCTTCGCCGACGAGATCAGCGACCGCCTCAAGGTGATTGCCTGTATTGAGAAACCAAATATGACCCACTCCGAAGCACTGAAATCCATGGAGCCCGTCGAGGTCTTCCAGGTGCTCAGGAAAAAGCTTGGGGCAAAATCTGCCGACGCGGTGGTGTTGTTCTGGGGGCCGGCGGAGGACATTCCGACTGCGCTTGAAACGATTGAAGAGCGTTGCCGGATGGCTTTTGAGGGCGTACCGAATGAGACGCGTAAGTCATACGAGGACGGTACCACGATATTTGAACGGGTGCTGCCCGGGGCGGACAGGATGTACCCGGATACAGACTCGGCCCCCATTCCGCTGAGGGATGAAGACATAGATCGACTGGGTGAAAACCTGCCGCATACCACGATCCAGGCCTACCTGATGATGAAAAAATGGGGAATACCTGAAGACACTTACACTTACATTTTGAAAAAGAACCTGTTCCCCCTGGTACAGGAGATCATTGAGGTTTTGGAGGAGGACCCGGTATTTGTGGGTACTCTTTTTGGACACCGCATGAAGCATGTGGAGGGACAGCTCGAACCGGTTGCCGGGTTTAAGTACCGGCAGGTATTCCAGCTTTTAAGAAAGCTTCACGACAGGGGATATGACCGGGAATTGATCAAGCCCATGCTGCCGGTATTGTACGAGCATCCGAAGATGGATTTTGATTCGATCCTGATCAGTATCGGGTTCAGGGAAATGCCGGAGGAGGAAGTGCTCTCCAACCTCGCATTCCTGAAGGAGAAATACCGGACCATACGTCATTCACCCGGTGGGGAAGCCGAGACCAATTGGCTTATGGGGCAACTAAGGTCCCTGGCGCTTGGAAATATGGAGTTAAAAACCCTGAGGGATCGCCTGTAATATACCGGGCCAGGTCTGAACAACAGGAAACTAAAAATTAAAATGGGCGAAGATTTTTTTCAGGGATATAAGGGCAGGGCCCTCGAGGTGTTGAAACAGTTCAATGTAAGGGTCTGGGGACAGACGAGCATTGAAACCAGCCGGGGAAATTTTGAAGGAACCGTTTTGCCACGGTCCGAGAATGATGATGACAGGCACATCGTGCTGAAGATCCCTACCGGCTACAACGTGGGGATTGATGTGGACAACATCCTGGGGATGAAAGAGACCGGATACAAAAAGGCCAACTACAAGATCCCGGAGAAGGAGTTCCCGTTTACCGATGGATTTCCCAGGGTGAAGCTGATCGGGACGGGCGGAACCATTGCTTCCCGCCTGGACTATCGCACCGGGGCGGTCATCCCGGCATTCTCTCCGGGAGAGCTGTACGGCGCCGTTCCGGAACTGGCCGACATCTGCAACCTGACCACAGAAAAGGTCTTCGCAGTCTTCAGCGAGAATATGGGGCCCGACCAGTATAAAAAGCTGGCGGTGGCCATCGGCAAGGAGATTGAAAACGGGATAGACGGTATCGTGATCGGGCATGGAACAGACACCCTGCATCATACCGCCGCTGCCCTGACGTATATGGTGCAGAACCCGCCGGTACCTATCGTGCTGGTAGGCTCCCAGCGCTCCTCTGACAGGCCTTCGTCGGATGCCGCACTGAATCTGATGCATGCATGCTACACCGCAGGCCATTCAGACATTGCCGAGGTGATGGTTTGCATGTTCGGACCCACTTCAGACGAATATGCCCTGCTGCACCGGGGAACCCGTGTCCGCAAGATGCATTCGTCTTACCGCAGCACCTTCAGGACCATAGGCGACACCCCGCTGGCCATGGTGACACGCAAGGGGGTCCGGCTGATAAAAACGGACTGTAACCCCCGGCGAAAGGACAAAAAGGCCACCATCCTCCCCTATTTTGAGGAGAAAGTGGCCATGGTGTATTACTATCCGAATATGCAGCCGGATATGATCGACTCCCTGGTTGACAATGGTTACAAGGGGATTATCATCGCAGGGACCGGACTCGGACATGTGAATATTCCGCTGTACCCCTCCCTGAAGAGGGCGAGGGACAAGGGCGTTGCGGTTTATATGACGGTGCAGACACTTTGGGGTTATGTGCAGATGTTTGTTTATGAGACAGGCCGCGAGATGATGGCACTGGGGGTGATCCCGGCAGAAAACATGCTGCCCGAAGTAGCCTATATCAAACTTGGTTGGGCCTTGGGACAGACCAGTGACCTGGAAGAGGTGAAGCGCATTATGCTGACACCCATCAACAGCGACATCACCCGCCGTGAGCCCTATAATGGTTACCTGGTTTACCAGGGCGGTGTTCCGGAAGTGGAGGAGTTTATCCGGAAATTCCGGAAATAAAACTGCAGTCAGGCTCCAGGACGTAGCCCGATCACATACAAACCACTATTTCTTCGCCCATGATAAAAGTAAAAGCCCTGGGTAAGGCACGCGACCGGGCGTGCAAGGCCTGGCAAGTGCTTAAGGGGACCTTTGCTCCGGGCCGGACGGCGGTGCTGGGTGCCGCCTTCGGTATTTTCACAATCTTCCTTCTGATGGCCCTATGGCCCGCGATGGCATTTATCAGGCACATCGGTTGGATCCCTTCCCTCGTATTCGCCATGGCCGTGTTATTGGCCGCTGTGTTGGGCGCCTTGCTGGCAGACTTGTTAATCGTATGGATAAGCAAAATCAGGCCCGTCCTCCGCATCGCATTGCTGGCCGGACTTCCGGTGGTTCTGTCCTTCTATTCGGTCAGCCAGGCAGGGGGACTGCTGGTATATGCTTTTGCCGTCCTGACAGCCGGACTGGCCGGGGGGGCGCTGCTGGTGCTTTGGAAAAACAGATGGGCCGGTTATAAACGAAAAGACAAGGTGCTTGTTTTCGTAGGCCTGGTTGTGGGCGTAGTCGGACTGGCAGCAGGTGCACTCTGGATGTTGCATCCCGGCAAAATGACGGAATCCCCAATGAATGCGGCCATGCAAGTGGAAGAGCTCCCGCCGGTGATTGGCATGCCGGACCCTTCCGCTCCGGGACCCTACCAGGTGGGTTACCTTACCTACGGGAGCGGCAGGGACAAGTTGAGGGAGGAATACCGGGAAGGGGTGGCTTTTGCAACAGAAACCGTTGACGGATCCAGGTTCCTGACAGACTGGACCGGGCTAAGGGGGAGGATGCGCACAGGTCTTTTTGGATTCGGACCAGACTCCCTGCCACTGAACGCCCGCGTGTGGCATCCGCTGGGTGAGGGTCCGTTCCCCCTGGTGCTGATCGTGCATGGCAACCACATTGCCCTGGATTGGTCGGATCCCGGGTATGATTACCTTGGGAAACTGCTGGCCAGCAGGGGCTTTGTTCTGGTGTCGGTCGACCAGAACTTCATCAACGGCAGCCATACCAACCTGATGAAAAGTTTTCAAAACGAGAACGACGCCAGGGGATGGCTGATGCTGAAACACCTGGAACTGTGGAAACAGTGGATGGAAACGGACGACCACCCGCTTCATGGAAAGGCAGACATGGACAAGATTGCGTTGATCGGGCACAGCCGGGGCGGGGAGGCAGTGGCCCATGCAGCCTTCTTTAACAATCTGCCCTTTTATCCCGACAATGCGCTGGAGGAATTTGACTTCGGTTTCATGATACGGTCGGTTGTTGCCATCGCCCCGGTTGACGGTCAATACCAGCCGGCCAAGATCAGGACGCCGCTCAGGGATATCAATTATTTTGTGATCCAGGGTTCGCACGACATGGATCTGTCGTCGTACCTCGGACTAAGGCCCTTTCACCGGTTGGAATTTTCGCCCGGCTTCGGGGGTTTTAAGGCCGGACTTTACGTGTACGGAGCCAACCACGGGCAGTTCAACACCCGCTGGGGAAGGAGGGACAGGTCCAGTCCGAACATTAATTTCTTCAACACCGGCCAGCTGATGGGGGGAGCTGAGCAGTTGCAGATTTCCAGGGTGTATATCAGCGCATTCCTGGATGCCACACTGAATGGGGATGCCGCATACCTGCCCCTGTTCATGGATGCCCGCACGGGACGGGACTGGTTGCCCGAAACGGTATACATAAGCCAGTTCGAGCATTCATCCAGCATGTTCGTATGCCGGTTTGAGGAAGACCTGGATCTTTCAACCACCACCCTGCCGGGTGGCTTCATCGAAGGGCAGGGCCTGGCTGTATGGCGGGAACAGTTGGTCGATCTGGCCTGGGGCAACCAGGACACAAGAGCGGTATACTTGGGATGGCACCGAACAGAGCAAGACAGCATCCTGCCGTCTTACACCATAAACCTGGATCCAGGCAGCCTGCCCCTGCACATGGGGTCCGCCCTTGTGTTTTCCCTGGCCGACACAGGAGAGAATGCCCCGCCGCCTGAAAAAGGAGGGGATGCGGATGACAAGTCAGTGGAAGGGGATGATGAGAATACTGAGGATGCTGAGGAAGCACCCGGCGAAACCGCCCCGCTAGATTTCACCGTGGAACTGACAGATGCAACAGGGCATGTGGTCCGTTTCCCGATCAGCCATTTTTCGCCTTTGCAGCCCAGGCTATCGAGGCAACTCACCAAGCTGTCCTTTATGCAACAGGTGGCCGAGGCAGAAACAATTTTCCAGTTCTATCATTTCCCGTTGCAGCAGGTGGTGCCGGAGGGTTCCGGATTTGAGCCCGGGCAGCTCATACGGATACGGCTGGTGTTCGACATCAGCAAAGAAGGCGTGGTGGTGTTGAACAACCTGGGGTTCATGGATTCAATGGGCAGGTAAGAAAAAACCTGCCGGGAGGCAGGTTGTTCGGTGGTACCCGGAGCCGGGCTCGAACCGGCACGGCCGCAATGGCCACAGGATTTTAAGTCCTGGGTGTCTACCAATTCCACCATCCGGGCCAGGCAGGAGACATTGTCGTAGAAGCGGACAAGACCCCCTAAAAAAAAACCTCTTTTCAGAGGTAGAATTTTGAGCGGAAAACGGGACTCGAACCCGCGACCCCGACCTTGGCAAGGTCGTGCTCTACCAACTGAGCTATTTCCGCTTTTAATCGAA
>SLNU01000062.1 GCA_007132865.1 Bacteroidales bacterium
CGGATTCCCCTGCGCCTGCTGTGATGCACCGCCACCACCACCTCCGGGAACTTCCGTTTTATCTGCAGGGGTTCATCCCCGCAAAGGGTGGCTGAAGCATCTGTGCCGACCATCATGAACCCGCGGGTTTTGCGCTTGTAGCCCCTGCTCAATACCGCCAGGGGGTAATCGTTTTTTAATTGTCGGATAAGGTATTCCACATGCGGGGTCTTGCCGGTGCCCCCGGCACTGAGGTTCCCGACGCTGATCACCGGAATGTCAAATGCAGTCGACGGCATGATGCCCCAGTCGAACAGGCGGTTTCTTAGTGATACAGCCAATCCGTAAACCAGGGCAAAGGGTAGCAATAAAAAGCGCGCCCAGCTCATGATCCAAAGATATTAAATAGTTTTATCTTTGGGTGTACCAAGCAAATAATCCCATGCAAATCAAAGAACTGATAGAGATCCTCAATAGTGCGGCCCCTTTCAGCCTTCAGGAAGACTATGACAATTCCGGCCTGCAAGTCGGGGATCCGGACAAAGAGATCATGCGGGCCCTGGTCTGTCTGGATGTCACAATAGAGGTCATGCAGGAAGCCAGGGAAAAGCAATGTGACCTGGTGATATCCCATCATCCGCTGATCTTCAAGGGAATCAAACGAATCACCGGAGCCAATCCGACGGAAAAGATCCTGGTCGAAGCCATCCGGAACGACATGGCCATACTGTCGGTGCATACCAATCTGGACCATGCCGCGTTTGGTGTCAACCATATGCTGGCGCGGAAACTGGGACTGGAAAGGACCAGGGTTTTGCAAGCCGGAAGCAGACTGCTCAGAAAACTGGTGACGTTTTGTCCGGCAACCCACTCAGATGCGGTTAGGAAAGCTTTGTTTGAGGCCGGAGCCGGGCAGATCGGGGACTATGACAGTTGTTCGTACAACCTCGAGGGTACAGGGACCTTCCGGGCGGGGGATGCCAGCAGGCCTTTCGTGGGCAAGGCCGGGGAGCTCCACCAGGAAACCGAGACCCGGATAGAGACCATCTTCCCCGTGTATTTGCAAAAAGCAGTGCTGGATGCCCTATTGTCCAGCCATCCATACGAGGAGGCAGCCTACGATTTATACCCGCTTGACAATTCGTTTGACAGGGTGGGAGCGGGCCTTGCCGGTTGGCTTCCCAAACCCTTAACCGAGCAGGAGTTCCTGTCCCTGCTGAAGGAAACGCTGGGAACCCCGGTTTTAAGGCATTCACGCACTCGGGACCGGCAGGTGAGCATGGTGGCCCTTTGCGGCGGATCCGGAAGTTTTTTGCTGGATAGTGCGGCGGGTGCGGGTGCCGATGCATTTGTCACGGCTGACCTGAAGTACCACCAGTTTTTTGATGCACAGGACCGGCTGCTGCTGGTCGATGCCGGACATTATGAGACCGAGCAGTTTACCAAAGAATTGCTGTATGAAATAATTAACAAAAAAATGATTAACTTTGCCCTCCTAATTTCAGAGGTCAATACCAATCCGATCAGTTACTTTTAACAAATCCCAAGGAAACCCAACGCCATGGCCAAAAGTGCAAATACCGCCAAAGCAGCCGCTAAAAAACCCGCCGCTAAAAAACCGGCTGCAAAAAAACCCGCTGCGAAGAAAGCCACCGAGGAACAACCAAAAGAAGATGCCAGGAAGATCAATCCCAGTACAGGGACCGAAGGCTCTCCCGTAGTGCCCCAGGAGGTTGCATCCGAAGAGAATATTGAGAAATCGGTACGCAAGAAACTGGTCGCGCTGTATTCATTGCAAACCATCGACAGCCAGATCGACAAGATTCGGATCGTTCGTGGTGAACTGCCCCTGGAAGTTCAGGACCTGGAAGACGAGGTCGAAGGCCTGGTTACCCGCGTGGAAAAGTTCAACCGGGAGGTCAAGGACCTGGAGTCGGAAATAACTTCCAGGAAAAATTCCATCACCGACAGCCTGGAGCTGATAAAAAAATATGAGGCACAGCAGATGAATGTGCGGAACAACAGGGAGTATGACTCCCTCTCCAAAGAGATAGAGTTTCAGTCACTGGAGGCACAGCTGGCCGAAAAAAAGATCAAGGAATATGGAGTTACTGTGGAAATGAAAAAGGAAGCGGTAAAGGATGTCGAAATTGAGTTGGAAGAACGGACAAAGGACCTGGAAGCCAAGAAGGCCGAGTTGAATGACATCATTGCAGAAACCCAGAAAGAGGAAGAGTTGCTGGTAGATCGCTCAGGCGAACAGAAAGCGCTGATAGAGGACCGCCTGCTGAACGCCTATGAGCGAATCCGCTCCAATGCAAGGAATGGTCTGGCAGTCGTTCCCGTGGAACGCGATGCCTGCGGTGGCTGCTTCAACAAGATTCCGCCGCAGCGGCATTTGGATATCCGCCTGCATAAAAAGATTATTGTCTGTGAGTACTGTGGAAGGATCCTGGTGGATGACGAGATCATGACCCAGGTGGAGAATTAAAACCGCCAGCCCAGGGTGACCCGGAAGATGCTGGCAGAAAAATCGCGGTCTATTATCGGGGATGCGGTGCCATGCATTTCTACCACATATGGCTCATAGGCCTCGGAAAAGAAACTATATGCATAGGCGAAGTCCAGGAAATACCGTCTGTCCCTGATTCCAAAACCAGCCGAAATTACAGACCGTTGCGCGTTGTCAATCGCC
>SLNU01000333.1 GCA_007132865.1 Bacteroidales bacterium
ATCAAGATCCGGACCGAGACCATTGCCTACTTCCTGGAGCGGTACAGGAGCACGGCTTTTGGACATATTGACGAGATTGGCTCCAGTGGGGCGAGTTGACCGGCATGGAGTGGTGTGCCAGGCAGCTGCGCGAGCCTGCTACGTAGTCGTGTTGGACGGTGAGGGCCAAAGCGGCGGTTCAGGAAGGGCGAGAATGAATCCCTCCCGGATTGCTGTAGTTTTCTCGTACGGGACGGTCACTGCTCCCCGTTGACCGCGTAGGGGCATTGTGCGGCTGCGTGCTGGAGGATTTCGCCGATGCGGCGGGTGGCGGGGCCGGCGCCGTCCGGGTCGGTGTAGGCAAGATACAGTGACCCCCAGCGTTCACCACCCCGTTCCAGGGGCAGGGGGACCAACTCGCCGCGGGCGAGTTCGTCGCGGATGATGTCCTCCGCGAACCAGGCAAACCCCAGCCCCATGCAGGCGGCCCGGATGGATGTCGCCTTGTGGCTTACCGTCCAGCGTTGCTCGGTGACATGCCAGGCGCCTTCCCGTTCACGGCGCGCGCCACTGTCACGGACGATGAGATGTCGATGCTCGCGCAGATCATCCAGCGTCAAGGTGCGGCCAAGCCGGTGGAGCGGATGGTGAGGAGCGGCCACGGCGACAAAGCGGACTTGCATCAGGGGATCGCCGATGAACCCCGCCGGCACCGAAGACGCCACGGCAATGTCCACCTGACCCTGCTCCAGCAGTTCTTCCCCGCCACCGAGAACGGTCTCGTAGAGCTCCACCCGCGTCTCCGGGAAATCGGTGGCAAAGGTGTCCAGGCACCGCAGCAGCAGCCAGGTCGGAAAGAGTGTCTCCACCCCAAGCCCCAGCACCGGTTCGACGCCTCCGCCCAGGCGGGTTGCCGTGTGCTCCAGGCGCAGTGACTCTTCCACCAGGGATCGTCCTCGCCGGTAAAGCACCCGACCTACCGGGGTCAGCACGGCTCGACGGCCCTCGCGCTGGAACGCCGACACCCCAAGCTGATTCTCGATGCGCTGAACGGCGTAGCTGACGGTGGACTGGGACTTGTGCAGCACCTCGGCGGCACGGGCGTAACCGCCTTCCTCCACGACGGCTACCAATGCGCGCCACTGATCCAGGGAGATTCTAGCCGGCATATCTCACCGTTCTTCTACTAGCCCGCATATCTCACCGCCCTTCTACTGCGGACGCCGATCTGCTCGCTGTGTCGGGGCGTGCTCCCTGCAGCCGGCTCGACGTAGTGTCAGCTACGCCTTCGCCGTCTTCCGGTCCGCGCCCCCGACACAGCGGCATCCCGACGCCCTCGCGACGAACGTCGGTGAGATATGCAGGCTAGGACTCATGCCATCGAACAAATCGATTGGTTTAAGCGAAATTATCCGCTTTTTTATCGATTCATGAAACCTTTAAATGACACCTCCTCTTTCAGCTACTGGAGACCCGGACATGACAACGATTCTGCAACTCAACAACAGCATCTTCGGCGACGAGGGCCAGTCTTCCCGGCTGGCGGATGAGTTCGTGGCACGGTTGCGGGAGTTGGAGCCGGACGCCCGCGTGATCCGCCGGGATCTCGCCAAGTCCGCGCTGCCTCACCTCACGGCGGACCGGTTCAAGGCCGCCCTGACCGCCCCCGCCGAGCGTACGCCCGAGCAGGCCCGTGAGGCGGCGCTGGCGGATACCGTCATCGAGGAACTGGAGGCGGCGGATGTTCTGCTCATTGCGGCGCCGCTCTATAACTTCCACATCAGCTCCACCCTGAAGGCCTGGTTCGACCACGCGGCGCGGGCCGGAAAAACGTTCCGCTACAGCGAAAACGGCCCCGAGGGCCTGCTGCGCGGTAAGGCCGCCTACGTGTTCGCCACCAGCGGCGGCCAATACACCGGCACGGACCTGGACTTCCAGACGCCCTACATCCGGCACATGCTCGGTTTCCTGGGAATCGACAACGTCCACTTCATCCATGCCGAGGGTCTGGCCATGGGTGACGAGGTCAGCCGGACGGCTATGGACGAAGCTCACAGCACAATCAGGAGGTTGGCAGCATAAGCGTGTCCAACTTGCAGGCCTGCCGGGGTCGGAAGCTGGGTAGTCGCTTACACGCGCAGGCAAAAAGGGGACAGATTCTTCTCGACGGGCCCGGATGATCGGAAAAATAAATCTGTCCCCTTTTGATTCTTTTGTCGGCGCGCCAGCCGTGGACAGGGTCGGACCACGCCAAGTGACTGACAGGCCTGAGGAAGGACGCCGACCGAGCGGGGTTTTTCAGGCTTGGAGGCGCAGTTTCGGCTTGGAAATGCGAGGTTTAAGCGAAATCCGGTAGCGTGCTTCCGGCCGCTGTCATGCGTATCAGCGTTAGCGTAATGGCCTGCTTCCTTCGCGAGAACAGATTTATTTTTCACATAGCCGTTGTTCGGCTACGGCAGCGCTGCCTCTGCGGTGTAGAATTCCCGGCACTCCGGCTCGCGGCCCCGCACGACGCGTTTGCCGGTGAGCACACCGCGCGTCTCGGTCACGACGGTGTGTTGTCCCTCCTGGTGATGGTCGTCGTAGAAGTACACCACCACCCAGTCCCGCGTCCGGCCGAGTTCATGGGCCCTGCTGGTGTTGGAGAACAGCACCGTGAAATGCCAGTCGTCGCGGGTGGTGTGAA
>SLNU01000138.1 GCA_007132865.1 Bacteroidales bacterium
AAAAGTCGTAGCTGTGCGGGCGCGGGGACGCCCAATAGGGTCCGCCAATATCATGGTTGGCAAAAAACATCTCCTCGGTGGTGCCATACCAGCTCTCAAAGTTGAACATCCCGCAATGTGAGATAAAGGCGCTGAAGCGCTGGTCGTGGTTTCCTGCCAGCCAGAAAACCGAATAGCCGCCATAGCTGGCACCAACGGCACCCAGCCGGGTTTCGTCCACATAGGGCTCAAGCTTCACGGCATCAATGGCCGCGAGCAAATCCTGCATGTTCTGTCCGCCATAATCCTGGCTGATCTGGTCGTTCCATTCCTGCCCAAATGTCGGCAGGCCGCGGCGGTTGGGAGCCACGATGATATAGTCATTGGCAGCCATCATCTGAAAGTTCCAGCGATAGGAAAAAAACTGGCTGACCGCACTTTGGGGACCACCCCCGCAATACAGCAGGGCCGGGTATTTTTTGGCCGGATCAAAGCCCGGAGGCAGGACCACCCATACCAGCATATCTTGTCCATCGGTTGTCTTCACCCAGCGCTTCTCCACCTGCGCCAAATCCAGCCTGTCAAGGATGGGCTTGTTGACAAAGCTCAGCTGCTCCTGCCTGCCGGTTTCCTTGTCGATGCGGAACAACTCTGCCGGCATGGACATGCTCATGCGTTGTGCCAGTAGGTATGGCCCCGCATTTGACAGGGAGGAATAGTTGTGCCAGCCCTCGGTTAGCTGCCTGATCTGCCCGCTGCCCATCTCCACTGAATAGACCTGGTAGGTGGCATGTACCCCACTGATAAAATACAGCCTGCTTCCGTCCGACTCCCATACGAAACCGCTGCTGCTCTGGTCAAAGCCAGCCGAGTAATCCCGGTACTGACCCGATTCAAGGTCCATCACCATAATGCGGTTTTTGTCCGACTCAAAACCATCGGTTTCCATGCTTTCCCAAGCCAGGTAACGGCCATCGGGGGAGAATACCGGGTTTACATCATAGCCCTGGTTAAAGGCGGTCAGGTTTCTGGTTTCACCGCGCTGCAGGTTGTAAAGGTAAATGGCTGAATTGGTGCTCAGGGCATAGTCTTTCCCGAATTTTTTCTTGCTGGTGTAAGCCAGGTAACGCCCATCCGGACTCCAGGTGATCTGTGCGTTTCCTCCAAAAGGCGCCATGGGGGAGTTGTAGGGTTCATCCTCCATCAGGTTCACCGGCCCTCCCAGGGTCCCATCCGGATAAGGGGCAATAAAGACGTGGCTGAACCGCCCGTCCTGCCAGCTGTCCCAGTGCCGGTACATCAGGTCATCGTACAGGTAGGCATTGGCATCCGGAAGGTCAGGGTAACGGTCATTGACATCCGCAAGCACCTTGACCCTTTGCGTAAAGTATATATGTGAAAGATCCGGCGCGTATTCAAAGCGGGACAGTCCCCCTTCCACATCAGACACCTGCACCGGATCGCTCCCGTCGGTATTCATTTCCCAGAGCTGCATGCTTCCCGCACGGGCACTCAAAAAACCAATCTTTTGTCCGTCCGGACGCCATCGGGCATTGGAAGCGCTTATGGAACCATTGGTAATATTCACAGGTTCCCCGCCTGCCAGAGGCAAGACGTAAAGGTCGCGGCTGCCACGGTTGGAACCGACATCGTAGTGGGTGAGTCCGTACATCACCAGGCTCCCGTCGGGCGAGACCTGGGCATCACTGATGCGTCCAAACTCCCACAGCGTTTCCGGTGTCATGCGTTCGCCCTGGCCAAAGGCCGCAGCGGAAAAAACAAGCAATAAGCCCAGGCCAATAAAAAAAGTACGCTTCATGGTAAAAAATTTGTATGCAAAATTAAAATTTAAGTCTATTTGTTGCCTGTCAAGGCTTCCTTAATCTTATTCTCCAGTTCCTCTGCCAGCTCCGGGTTGTCCAGCAGCAATTGCTTGACTGCGTCCCGGCCCTGACCAAGTTTGGTTTCTCCATAGCTGAACCAGGACCCGGATTTTTTAATGACTCCATTGTCCACCGCCAGGTCAATAATCTCCCCGGTTTTGGAGATGCCCAGTCCGTAAATGATATCGAATTCCGCCTGGCGGAAGGGTGGTGCAAGCTTGTTTTTCACCACCTTCACCCTTGTCCGGTTCCCCACAACGCTGTCGCCCTCCTTGATCTGGGAGGTCCGACGGATATCCAGGCGCACAGAAGCGTAAAACTTCAGGGCATTTCCACCGGTGGTCGTTTCCGGATTCCCGAACATCACCCCGATCTTTTCCCTCAGCTGGTTGATGAAGATGCAGCAGCAACCTGTCTTGTTGATCGTTCCGGTTAGTTTTCGCAGTGCCTGTGACATCAACCTTGCCTGCAGGCCCATTTTGGATTCCCCCATCTCCCCCTCTATCTCACTTTTGGGTGTCAGCGCCGCCACCGAATCGATTACAATGATATCGATGGCACCGGAGCGAATCAGATTCTCTGTAATCTCCAGGGCCTGTTCCCCATTGTCGGGCTGGCTGACCAGGAGGTTCTCCACATCCACGCCCAGCTTCTTGGCATAGCTGCTGTCAAACGCATTCTCCGCGTCGATGAAGGCTGCAATGCCGCCGGCCCGCTGTGCTTCGGCGATGGCATGGATTGCCAGGGTGGTTTTTCCGGAGGACTCCGGACCATAGATCTCCACGACCCGTCCGCGCGGCA
>SLNU01000212.1 GCA_007132865.1 Bacteroidales bacterium
CCAGATCCGTTTATGGAACTATTGCCAAAATACGGCCTGCCTTGGCACGAAGCCATAGACGAGCCGCTGCCAGTGGAGAAATAATTGTTAATGAATTGATGATATGCTGATGTGATAATGTGATAATGAGCTGATGAGTAGACTGAATAGAGCATAGGCCTAATAGTTGAAAGTAGTCAGCGAAATCTGTGTTAATCCGTGCAATCCGTATCATCAGCGTTCCAAATTATTCGTAATTTTTAATTCGTAATTCGTAATTGTCTTCAACCTCTCAACTCTTTAAACTTTTTAAACTTCTTAAACTTCTCCAACTTGAATATCGACTTCAACATAATTCCCTCGCCGTGCTTCGTGCTCGATGAGTCGTTGCTCAAGATTAATCTCGAGATTCTTAACCTTGTGCAGCAAGAGGCCGATGTGGAAATAATCTGTGCACTAAAGGGTTACTCAATGTGGAGTACCTTTCCGTTGTTGTCTCAATACCTTAGCGGAGCTACGGCCAGCTCTCTTAACGAGGCCCGTTTAGTTTTTGAAGAAATGGGCGTAAAGGCTCACACCTATTGCCCTGTGTTTTTGGAAGATGAGTTTGAACAAATATTGCACTACAGCAGCCACGTTACTTTTAATTCCTTATCCCAGTTTGAAAAGTTCCGCAATAGGGTAGGGGCTTTTGGTCAACCAGTTTCAATGGGGTTGCGAATTAATCCCGAGTACTCCGAGGTAGAAACTGACCTATACAATCCGGCTGTTCCAGGTTCGCGATTGGGAATAACGATTGACCAACTGCCCGATAAGTTACACGAGGGTATAGAAGGTTTGCACTTTCACGTACTTTGCGAAAATGATAGCTACGTGCTGGAAAGAACCCTCGAAAAGGTTGAAACATATTTTGGTCATTTGATAAAGCAAGCCAAGTGGTTCAATATGGGTGGCGGACATCATATTACTCGCAAGGACTACGATGTTAAGCACTTAGTCGAATTACTCAAAGGTTTCAGGAAAAGATATCCAAACCTGGAGCAGGTAATTCTTGAACCGGGCGAGGCTGTTGGCTGGCAAACTGGTTACTTGGTTTCTACCATCCAAGACATTGTTGAAAACAAGGGTGTAAAGATTGCAATGCTTGATGTTAGTTTTTCCGCACATATGCCCGATTGCCTCGAAATGCCCTACAAACCCAAAATTTTGGGAGCAACCAATGCCGTGGCCGGAAAACCAACTTACCGTATGGGAGGTGGCACTTGTCTAGCCGGAGATTTTATTGGAATGGGCGATTATAGCTTCGACAATGAATTAAAAGTTGGCGACAAAATAGTTTTCGACGATATGATTCATTACACTATGGTTAAAACCACCTTTTTCAACGGAGTGAAGCACCCGTCAATAGGCATTTGGACCGAAGCCGGCGAATTTGTTTTGCTTCGAACCTTTGGGTTTGAAGAATACAAGATGAAACTTTCTTAATGTGATGATGTGCAAATGGCACAGGGCGCAAGGAACGATTGAACGATAAAGTGATTAATGAGGATTTTCGATTTGCCTGTCTCGGGAGGCGGAGCCTAACGAGAGAAGAATTGGAACGCTGATGACACGGATTGCACGGATTAACACAGATTTCGCTAAAATCTAAAAACTGACCACTGAAAGCTTTTTTCTTTGCGGCTTTGGTTTCTCAATTCTTTGCGTTTTTTGCGTGAAACCTCTTTTGGCTTTTGTAACTACTCAATACTTAATACTAATGTCTAATTTGACTTTTGACATATTTCTAATTTCTAATTTCTGACTTCTAATTTTTTTCAAGAATGAACGATAAAATATTAGCTCTTGCCAACAAATACTCCGATTACACGGCCAAGAACCTTTCGGAACTCATCAAGCACAAATCTGTAAGCCTTAAAGAAAAGGGCGTCCAAAAGGAACTAATGAAGCAAATGCAAGAGGCTGGCTTCGATGAAGTTAGGATGGACGGCCTTGGCAACGTTATTGGCCGTATTGGCAATGGTAAGAAAATCCTTGCCTTTGATGGACACATGGACGTGGTTGACATAGGCAACCTTGCCAACTGGACCTTTGACCCACTTGGTGGCGAAATTAAGGATGGTTTCGTTCACGGGCGTGGCTCGGTTGACCAAAAGGGTGGGCCCTCTGCTTTCGTTACCGCTGGGCGTATTCTTAAAGAACTTGCCATTGATGCTGATGCAACATTTTACTTTGTAGGTAGCGTAATCGAAGAAGACTGCGATGGATTGTGCTGGAAGTACCTCGTGGAAGAAGAAGGTCTAAAACCCGACCTGGTTATCAGCACCGAACCTACCAACTTGGGGATTTATCGCGGCCAGCGTGGCCGAATGGAAATGCACGTTCACATAAATGGAGTCTCTTCGCACGGCTCTGCCCCTGAACGTGGAAAGAATGCAATTTATATGGCATCCAGGGTTGCGCTTGAAATAGAGAAACTTAACGAAAGATTGGCATTCGACGATTTTCTTGGCAAGGGTAGCATCACAATTTCTGAAATTGTTTCGGGAAGCCCATCACTATGTGCCGTGGCAGACTACGCCAGGCTACATCTCGACAGGCGGTTAACTTGGGGCGAAACCAAAGAGTCAGCTATCGAGGAAATAGAAGCGCTCATTAAG
>SLNU01000275.1 GCA_007132865.1 Bacteroidales bacterium
CGATTTCCATCGGCACCCAGAATGTTCGAGGCCGGGAGTTCATCGTGAGAAATCAGTTAAAGGTGTTAAATCACCAAATCAACTCCGGTGGCACAAAGATTGCACCTCACTTCTCCCTGCGCACCTCCAATAAGCGGAGACTGTTGTGAAAATACAAACAGGCACCATCATCCTTTTTTCATTTCTTTTGCTCTATGCACCGCATAAAAAGAGCCAAATTCTAACTTTGCGAAAAAGCGAACAACTCGCACTCGAAAAAAACTTCGATGTCCAGACTGCCCGCTTTGAACTCGCTTCCGCAATCTGGGAACAAAGAGGCCTCTTTGGAAATCTGCTCCCCACCGTTTCATTCCAAAGCAACTGGTTTCGCTCAGAAACCCCGGATGATCTGCCCCCGGGAATCGAGCCCCCTGTTACACCCGGAATGCCAGGGCTGACTCCCGACGGTTTCTTTCATCAGCTCTCAGTCACTCAACCAATCTTTAACGGCGGGACTGAGCTTGTGTCTCTCCTTATGGCAAACAGCACCCTTTCTGCTCTTCAATTCCAGCTAAAAGCTGCCGGGCAGGATGCAATTCTCGATGCGCGCACAAACTACCTCAACACTATTCTGCTTAGGGAGCAGATTCATATCGACAGCATGGGGATAGAATGGGTAAGGGGTAATCTTGAACAGGCCAGAGTACGGTTTGAAGAGGGGTTGTTGCCGATAAGCGAAATCTTGCGCTGGGAAGCGGAAACCTACGACAGGGAAGCGCGCTACCGGGAGAGCATTGCGCTCTATGAGGCATCCCTCGCGATGCTTCTCCTTATAATAGGAGAGGAGAAGTTGAGCGGGGAAGATATCTCGCTTGAAGGAGTGGAACTTCTGGAGCGAATGTATCAGCAGCTTGGCCCTGTGCCGGATGGCAGAGTGGAAGATAACCCCTCCATTATTGCCGCAAAAGAGCGACTCCGCGTTAGTGAACGGGCAGTCCTGCTCTCTGTTACACCTTTTCTCCCCAATATAAATGCATTTTTCAATTACGATTGGCCCCCGGGAAATGGAGTGATCCCTCAGGATGAAGGTACCTGGAGCATAGGTGTGCAACTTAATCTCACTCTCTTTGCAGGAGGAAGCAGATATGCTCAGCTTATGCAGAGTCGAAATGAACTTCGCAGTGCAGAAGCTATGACCACACAGATAATTCGCCAGACCAGCGTGAATCTTCACAGATCTGCTCTTCTTTTCCGAAGCTCACTTTTTGAAGCCGAGGCTGCAAGAAGTCGTGTTGAACTTATGAGAAGAGCCCTTTCTTCGGTCGAGCGTCGTTACCAAACCGGACTTGCCAGTTTCCTTGAACTTCTCGATACTCAAATACAAACAGAATCGGCGTTAAGTGCATATCTGGCTTCGATCGTTAATTGTATTACCCGCCAGGCAGAATACCTGAGGGCTGCAGGCATTCTTGAGGAGACAAGATGAAATATTTATTGATAATTTTTCTGCTTCTTGTATACAGATGTAACAGGGATGGTAACGGTAGTAATCAGGAGCAGGAGCGCCGTGGTAGTGTCGCTGTTGAGGCGGTGATTGTTACACGTGGTATTCTTAACCCGTGGATAGATTTATCGGGAGTCGTGAGTGGTATAAATGAAGCGGTAGTTGTTTCAGAGACCGAGGGGGTCATACGCTCTGTAGATTTTGAACTTGGAGAGAGGGTGAGTGTTGGCAGAGTGCTTTTATCGGTAGACAGAGAAGAGGCCCGTTTTGCCATGCAACAGGCAAAGCAGCAGCTCTCAACAGCCAGGATGAACCTTGAAGCAGCCAAACGCCTGTTTGAGGATACCACTATTTCAAAAAGCGAATATAAAGAGGCACTCGGGGCGTATAACGGTGCCAGAGCGCAGTATGAGAGCGCACAAAAGAGATATCATAACACTCAGGTGCGGGCGCCGATAGAGGGCCAGGTTGCATCAAAGGAAAACACTATCTCTGTAGGAAATTACATCACACCGGGCTCTGTTATCGCACGGATTGCAAACCTTGACAGGGTTCGTTTTGAGGGGTTCGTTGGCGAAAGAGAGATTGCAGCGATTGAAACAGGAGCCCAGGCGTTTGTAACAATAGCGGCTATCGAACAGGATACTCTCTTTAGTGCTACTGTGAGCGAGATTGCAGCCGGAGCACAGCCTCAAAGCGGAAGCTACACTGTAGTTTTAACCTTTGACAACCCAGGAGAGGATGTGCGTTCGGGTATGAGCGCCAATGCACGCATTCGTACCTCCGACGGGGATTCTGTGCTGGTTGTCCCCACTGCAGCGCTGAGAAGTGTGGCCGACTCAACCTTCCTTTTTGTCGCGCGGGGCTCAGTTGCTATCAGAAAGGAGATAGAGACGGGTAGAAATGTAAACAATCTCACAGAAATAAGTAATGGTATCGTTGCCGGAGACACGGTTATTATCACCAGAACGACCAATCTTTCTCACCAGGACAGTGTAAGAGTGGAAGTGATTGGTGAAAGTGGAGAGTGGAAGTGAGTATAGGGAGTTTTTCGGCAAAGAACCCGGTGCTTATAAATATACTGATGGTTAGTTTGCTGATCCTTGGATACCAGAGTGTTACACGTCTTCCTCAGGAGCAG
>SLNU01000091.1 GCA_007132865.1 Bacteroidales bacterium
GTTTTCCCGAGATGCTCCTCATAGGTGTCACACAACCAATGCATGATTTGCCCTTTAAGCCAGCGTTTTGTCCCCCCTGCCTGAAGGATTACCTTATCATGCGGGTTCACCCCCCCCCAGGCAGCCTTGCGGCGGTCAAATAGCCTGAGTTTTCGGTCGGGATAGAGACTGGTATGCCACATCCACCGTCCGCAAAAATTATTCAGGCGGTTGAAAACGTATGCATCATGGGTCCAGTTTTCCTTTACCTGCCTTACAGAGTCTGCCATTTCCTCCGACAGGGCTTCATCTGCATCCAGCGAAAGGATATGGTCATGGGTGGCCAGGCCTACTGCAAAATCCTTCTGCTGGACATACCCCAGGAAGGCTTGTTGGTATAATTTCACACCCAGCTCCTTGCAAATGGCTGCCGTACGGTCTGTCGAAAAAGAGTCGACCACCACCACCTCATCGGCAACCGTCTGAAGGGATCGGATGCACCTTTCGATGTATTTTTCCTCGTTAAAGGCAATGACAACCGCTGACAATGCTGGCATGATAATTAAATTGCTTACCTATACGTCCACCTGGAACTGGCGCAGGGCTTCGTTAAGGCTGGTTTTCTGATCGGTGCTTTGCTTGCGTTTCCCTATGATCAGCGCGCATGGCACATGATAGGTACCTCCCGGAAAGGTTTTGGGTATGCTGCCCGGAATCACGACCGATCTTGCCGGCACCCTCCCGGTATATTCAACGGGCTCCGGACCACTCACATCAATGATGCGGGTTGAGCCCGTCAATACCACGTTGGCCCCCAGCACCGCCTCTTTTTCTATCCGAACCCCTTCCACCACAATACAGCGGGACCCAATGAAACAATGGTCTTCCACAATCACCGGTGCGGCTTGTATAGGTTCCAGCACACCCCCGATTCCCACACCCCCGCTGAGATGCACATATGCCCCGATCTGGGCACAACTTCCGACGGTGGCCCAGGTATCCACCATGGTCCCTCTTCCCACCCTGGCGCCGATATTCACATAGGAAGGCATCATTACCACATCCCCGTCCAGGAAGGAGCCATACCGGGCAATGGCATGGGGTACGACCCGGACACCCAAACGGTCAAATCCCTTCTTCAACGGAATCTTGTCGTGGAAGCTGAATGGTCCGATTTCCGTCACCTCCATTTTTCGTATCGGAAAATAAAGTACAACGGCCATCTTGATCCATTCATGCACCACCCATTGGTCTCCTTCCGGGGAGGCCACCCGGAGCAGTCCCTTGTCCAGCTGGTCCACGACTTCGCAAATCACATCCTGAACCTCTTTTTTTTGAAGCAGGCTGCGGTCCGCCCAAGCCTGTTCCACAATCTTTTTATATGTTTCCATCTGCCAATCTTCAATCAATTCACAGGCATAATATAGCCTGGTCTTTCTGATGCAAATATACGAAGTTTCCCCCTGTGACCATGGCAGTGAAGCCCGTAAAATAGCATTGCCTTACAAAGCTTTATGTATCTTTGCAGTTTATCAGGATCATGGGACGGATACTTGCAATAGACTATGGACAAAAACGGGTCGGCCTCGCCGTGACGGACCAGTCAAGGCTGATTGCCAATGGCCTGACCACCGTGCATGTAAAAGACCTGATGGATTTCTTGCGTGGGTATATCTCCCGCGAGCCGGTAGACTGCATTGTAGTGGGACTGCCGGTGGATATGATGAATCGGCCTTCGGACGCCAGTCGTTATATTGACCCATTTATCCGGCAGCTGCAGAAACAATTCCCTGACATCCCTGTTGAACGAGTGGATGAAAGATTCACGTCCCGTATGGCAATGCAGACAATGATCGATGCCGGGCTGGGGAAAAAAGCCAGGCAGAACAAGGCACTTGTAGACACCATCAGCGCGACGATTATCCTGCAATCCTATTTAGAAAAACTAAGTTTTACAAGCAAGCGGTTATGATACTTCCCATTGTTGCTTACGGAGACCCTGTGCTGAAGAAAAAGGCATTGCCGGTCGAGAAGGACGAACCGGGACTCACCGACCTGATCGGGAATTTGTGGGAAACCATGTACAGGGCGCAGGGAGTCGGACTGGCGGCGCCACAGGTCGGTATAAGCAAGCGGCTCTTTGTGATCGACGCCACCCCCTTTATAGAGGATGATCCCGGGCTGAAGGATTTTAAAAGGGTGTTCCTCAACCCGGAGATTCTTGAGGAGAGTGGCCAGGAATGGGTATTCAACGAAGGATGCCTGAGTTTTCCAGACCTGAGGGAGGACATCTCACGCAAGCCCGACATCCGCCTTTCATATCAGGATGAGCAGTTCAACCGGCATGAAGAATCATTCACCGGTCTGGCGGCACGTATTATTCAGCATGAATATGACCATATTGAAGGGGTCGTGATGGTGGACAGGATCTCCCCGCTGAAAAAAACCCTGATCCGGAAAAGACTAAGCAATATCTCGAAGGGACTGGTCAATCCTGGTTACCTGATGAAGTTCCCCCAGAAGAAACGATGACCTACCAGACACACAGGCTTTCAAACGGCATAAGGCTGATCCATAAGACAAGCAACTCGACAGTGGCGCATTGCGGAATTGCCATCAATGCCGGGTCCCGTGATGAGCTGGACCATGAACAGGGCCTGGCACATTTCATAGAACATGTGATCTTTAAGGGGACCCAACGCAGGCGTAATTTCCATATTCTCAGCCATATGGAAAATGTCGGCGGGGAACTGAACGCCTATACCACCAAGGAGGACACCTGCATTTATGCGTCCTTCATGCACCCCCATTATCAAAGGTGGTTCGACCTGCTTTCCGACATCCTATTCAACTCGGTTTTCCCCGAAAAGGAACTGGACAAGGAGAAGGACATCGTACTGGATGAGATCAATTCTTACAAGGACTCTCCCGGGGAGCAGATCTTCGATGATTTTGACGGGGTGGTGTTCAGAGAGCATCCACTTGGACGCAACATCCTGGGGGATCCAAAACAGATCAGGCGGTTCAACGAACGTTCCATCAGGACATTCATGGAGAGCAACTATATGACCGGGGAAATGGTCATTTGCTCTGTAGGGCGGATCGAGTTCAGTCGCCTGGTCCGACTCACAGAAAAATACTTCGGCCATATCCAGCCCGGGAACAGAGCCGGCAAGCGCATTCCTTTCAACGACTACAAGGCAGAGACCCGTTTTATTAAGCGACGCAACCACCAATCGCATTGTGTGATGGGCAACATGGCGTTCCACAGTGACCATCCGCTGAAAACAGGCATGGTGCTGCTGAACAACATCCTGGGTGGCCCAGGCCTGAATTCCAGGCTGAACATGGCCGTGCGCGAAAAACACGGGTTTTGCTACAATATTGAAAGCCATTACCAGCCCTTTACCGATTCGGGGATCTTCAGCATCTATTTCGGAACGGCTCCCGGGTATACGGAGAAAACCCTGGCCATCATTAGGAAGGAGCTTGGCCGTCTTCGGGAGAACCGGCTTGGAACCCTTCAGCTGAAGCGGGCCAAACAGCAATTGATTGGCCAGGTAGCCATCACCTATGAGTCCAATTTAAGTGAAATGCTTTCGATGGGAAAAAGCATGCTGGTATTTGACCAGGTGGACAGCCTGGAGGACATCAACCGGAAAATAGAAGCCATCGGCACGGGCGACCTGCTTGAAGCAGCCAACCAGGTCTTTGATCCCGATCACCTGAGCATTCTGGCCTACCGGCCAAAATAGCCATCGCTTGCACAAGCAATCAATATGGAATTCATCCCAAAAGAAATAGAGGACTATGCACGGGAAATCAGCGGCAGCGAATCCCCGGTGCTGGCCAGTCTGAACCGCAACACCCATGCCCGCATGGTCAGGCCGCGGATGTTAAGCGGGCACCTGCAGGGCAGGCTGCTGGAAATGATCAGCCGTATGCTGCGGCCAGCAGCCATCCTGGAGATAGGAACCTATACGGGCTATTCTGCCATCTGCCTGGCCCAGGGTCTGCAATCCGGAGGGAAAGTGCACACCATCGACCACAACCCCGAGCTGGAGGACTTCACCCGGGACTACATCAGGCAGGCCGGCTTGGAAAGCAGCATTGTTCTGCACATAGGAGAGGCCCTGGAGGTCATCCCCACACTAAACGAAAGTTTTGACCTGGTATTCATTGATGCCGACAAGGAAAACTACATCCGTTATTTTGACATGGCTTATGAGAAGCTTCGCCCGGGGGGCGTTATTCTGGCCGACAATGTGCTTTGGAGCGGAAAGGTAATCGGCGCGGATGCCGGCGGACCGGAGAACGCGGCCGGCGGCCTGGAGAACGTGGCCGGCGGACCGGAGCGCTCGACCGGCGGACCGGAGCGCACAACCGGCAACGCAAGGGACAGTGCAGCGACGGATCCCGAAACCCTTGGGATTATCCGGTTCAATCAATATGTTAAGGACCACCCAGGCATCATCAACCTGCTGTTGCCGTTCAGGGACGGACTGATGATCAGTATGAAAAAAGAAACAGCCGGCCATGTTTAAAACATGGGGAGATCGCGCGCGCCCGCCATCGATCAGGGCCTGTGTAATCCCAATTCGAGTCCGACTGTAAACCTTGGAAATTCCGGCAGCCCGGCATCCGGCCTGAACAAGTCAGACATCCGGTAAGTGCCTTTCGCCACGACATTGTTAAACCCGAGCCTGAGCAACAAGCCATATCCCAGCGGCTCAGGATAATCCATGCCTGAGCGCCTGACGCGAATACGCTCACTTTCAAACTCATCAAAGGAAACGTGGCGGACATTGAAGTGCCAGGCCCCATAGACCCCAAAATCAATGAAACGCCCGATATGGTCTCCCCTGCGTCCGTAATTGATACGCTGGTACAGTCCAAGCTCCCCGGTCAGAAAGACAAGTTTCTCCTTTTCATGAATGGCCGGATCCGGAACCAGCTTGCCATCGTGTTGCCGGATAAAAAAGGACGAGCGTTTCAGGGCCAGGTCATACCCGGCAGAGAACGTATTGTTGAACCTCCGCTTATAGCGCATGCCATAATCAAATGCCAGGGAGCGGCGATGGAGGATGTCTGCACCGGGATGCTCAGGCTTGCCGACAGGGAAGTGAAACCCGGTGTAAAAATGCCGGTAATGCTTGCGGTTCATTCCGACCTCCGGAATCTCATCCCGGGAACGAAGGTCCTCCGAGATCACAACCCTCTGTCCATTAACGCCCAGTCCGATGCAAAGCAGAAGTACACCTAATAATCCTTTGAACATGTTCACGGGTTTTAAAAATAAAAGCAATATAACAGCACATTAAAATTCCCAGGAGGCGGTGTAGCCTTCGTAGTGGAACCGGACCTTTTGTCCGGCTCTAAAGTTCGCCATATCAAGGGCCAGGCGGTCAGACTGGTCCAACTGCACCACAAAGTACTGCTCAATCCGGCCGTCCCGGTCCAGAATCTGATAATAAAGGTAGCGCTCCTGCTCCTTTGTTTCCTCTGCCCGCAAAGGGTTGAACCTCAGCTGGAAAACGAGCCTCCCTTGCTGCTCTTCCAGGTCAAAGCCTGGCAAGGAGCTGCCCTGTTTCGCTTCAAAAAAAACACCCGCCCTTGGTACTCCGTACCCATGGGAGTAGTCAAAGTAGGGATAAAGGGAGCCGCTGCGTTGCATTGCCTCAAAAATCTCCATATTGGTCAGGCCCGGGAATCTTTGCCAGAGGCAGGCCGCAAAGCCTGCCAACAGTGGAGCAGAAAATGAGGTTCCCTGCCTGCGGGAAAGTCCGCTGGCATTGGCCAGCAATACATTCCCCATGGCAACCAGGTTCGGTTTTGTCGCCCCGTCTGCTGCAGGTCCCACCGAAGAATAGGAGGTCCTCAGCATGGAAGGATGGCTCACCGCACCCACACTCATCACACTGTCCACATCGGCCGGGGTAATGATTACCCGCCACCTGGGATTGTCCCCTTCGTTGCCGGCTGCATTGACCACCAGCATTCCCTTACGGATGGCAATCCGTGCCGCCTGGGCCACCAAGGAGGTTTGTCCGTCCATTTGCTCCGGAAAATAGCGGTGGTGGATATAGCCCAATGATGAATTGATGATGTCCGCCCCCAGCATGTCGGCCCATTCGGCAGCCGCAAGCCAGTATTTTTCCTCAAAAAAGGGCTCCCTGCGAATCTCGGTCCGTGCAAGCAAAAAATCAGCTCCCGTGGCAAGCCCCATCTGGTGGCCATCGTATATCCCGGTGATCATCGAAAGAACCATGGTTCCGTGGGCATTGTAGCGGTACACATCAAACCGGTCCCTGTGGAAGTCCCACGTCGCCACAATGCGTCCATCCCTTCGGAGATGTTCAAAAGCCGGGTGCGTGTCCACACCAGGAAATCCCGCATCAAATACGGCGATCCGCATCCCGGCCCCGTCCAGGCCGTTCTCTGCAAAAAACCGCCCCTGGACATGGTCGATCTGGGTGCTGAGCGCTTCCGCTTCAGACTGAGAAAGGCCGAATCCAGAGGAAAGGCCGGGTGCGGAAGATAGGTCGGGTCCGGAAGAAAGGCCGGGTCCGGAGGAGTGGCCTGGGCTGGAGGAAAAGCAGTGTCCGCCAGCCCCCTCATCGCCAAAAAGCGTGGCGGTCAGATCCGTTCTGCCGGCAAGTTCAACCTGCCTGACAAAAGAAAGCCCGGCGAGCGAGTCCGCCGCCTGCGGTCCGGCGTATACAAAAGCCGCGTTCAGCCATCTTGTGACAACACCCATGGAATCCACCAGGGCCGACACGGCCTCCAGGTATTTTTCACTAACCGGAATGTCTACCGGATCATACAGGCATTGTCCGTGCCTGAGCCGGCGTTCTACGGCTTTGGGATGAAAAAACCGATGTGGATCAAAACCTTCGGATGGCTTGTCGTTGAAGTAGACCCAGTATCCGCCCTGACCAATTGTAAGATGGCTTTGGCAAAAGATCAGGAAGACAATCAAGCAGGCGGTTCGGGTCATCGGTCAAAGATACCGAATTATTCAATTTCCGGAAGTTGTTCCGGCCGGTGGAACAGTTCGCTGAGGCTGGTGCTGATGGAAATGTGGTTGGGTGCACCTGCCAGATGGTAATTAGACCGGCCGTAATGCATCTGGAACCGGGAAACCCTGAATCCAAACCCCCATGAAAGTCCCACTGTCGAAAGCCGCGTGTCCACCTTCATCTCCTGCCTCCTACGGTAATTATACCCGACGCGAAAACTGAAGTTATTGCCTGGCACAAATTCAATTCCGGCAACCACATGCCGCATCGCCTTGTCTGCGAACCCACTCACCTTCTCCCCGAAAGTTTCCCTGCCTGGCTGCGTCGAAAAGGGTGAGCCCGGAAGGCGCAGCGGGGAGGTATAGGTCAGATCCGGCCGGTGCAGGTTATGTGCAACCAGGGAAAACCTGAATGGCGCGTTGGCCAGCTTCAGTGAGCCCGCCAGCACCAGGTCGAACGGCATGGGCTCCTGGTTGCCATTTCGGAAAGGAATGACCTGGTAACCGAAATTCCTGGCCAGAATTCCTGCGGCAAGGCCTTTCTCCGGACGTAAATAGGTAAATGAAACATCCAGGGCCAGTCCCCAGGCATTGCTGTCATAGTAATAGGAATGGATGCTTTTCAGGTTGCTGCCAATATACCAGTGCTCCCCTATCCTTCTTCCCCATCCGACCATAAAGGCATATTCCCCGGCAGAAAAAGTGCCGTAGGTCTCCCCCACCTCATCTGCTTCCGTGAAACGTCCATAATTGATGTATTGCAAAGAACCGCTGAAGGAGCCAAGTTTTTCAAAGCTGCGCGAAAAAGCCACGGTGCCATAGTTGATGTCATCGAAGTAATCCACAAAATTCAGCGAAAGGTGGTTGCTGAACCCGGGCTGCAGCAGGGAAGGAAACATCAGGGCCATGCCCAGGTCATTTTCCAGGTCCGGGAATCCATAGCCGCCGAGGGCCGTAACCCGGGCCGTTGAAGGCAGGTTGAGAAATTCGAATACCCGGCCGCTTTGTGCCTGTCCCACTGCCCTGCCGGGCAGCGCCAGCATGATTGACAGGAACAGGAAAAGCAAGGGGTTCTTCAATTTTCGCGTTTTTCAGATGGAGAAAACAATTGTTGTCGGATGTTTTTTTAACGTACGCACAGACAAGCATATTACACCTGCACAGCTTTTTTATGAAATAGTTCCGGCCAGTTGTTCGTGGATACGCAGGATTTGGGGGATCACCAACAGCTTGCCGTCATTGTGGATTGTGATATCGGCCAGCTTCTCCAGCTCTGACTGGTCTGCCTGGTTCTGCATCCGCTCCTCCACCTCACTGACCGAAACCTTGTCGCGACGACAAACCCGTTCAATACGAACCTGCCTTGGGGCGGTCACCATGATGGTTTTGTCAAATTGTCTGTAATGGCCGGTCTCAAACAGGATGGCCGCCTCCTGTATCGCGTAGGGTGAGGAGGAATGCGTCTGCAGCCACACTTCGAAGTCCTGCCTGACCAGCGGATGGATGATGTCGTTGAGTTGATTAAGCCGCTCCTTGTCGCGGAAGACGATGCCGGCAATTTTTTTCCTGTCCGGTTTGCCTGTCGCATCCAGGATGTCCTTTCCAAACAGGATCTGCAACTGATCGGTCACCTCCGGGCTGTTTAAAAACTTCCTGGCCTCTGCATCTGCATAGTAAACCGGGATGTCGAGCATCTCAAACACCCGGCAAACCGTGGTTTTTCCACTCCCGATATTTCCTGTCAATCCGACTTTGATCATCTGTATCCCCATTCAACAGGCAAATATAAGCCTTTTACGTACTCCGGGAACGCGAATTCCTTTACTTTTGACTGGCGTCTAATGACATAGGAAAGCAGATGAAGGCATTGGTGGTTTCACAATATGACGATGTGGTCTCCGCGCGGCCGGAAGCCCGGCTGGTGCTGGAGCTTTTTCGCAGGGGGGTGGCAGTCGAGGTGGTGACAAACCAGCCGTCGGTGCATACCCTTGAGTTTGAAAAGGCAGGAATTCCGGTCCATTTCCGGCATCCCAAAGCGAAAATCACATTACGGGGAATATGGCAGCTGCGGAAGTTTATCCGGGAGGGGAAGTTTGACATTGTCCACCTTTTTAACAGCCGTGCGGCCTCCAACGGGGTGTGGGCGACTGTCGGACTGCCTGTAAAGGTGGTAACCTACCGGGGAGCAGGTGGATTGTACTGGCACGACCCCTTTGCCTGGTTATCCCATTTGCACCCCAGGGTTGACCGCATCTCCTGTCTGTCAAAATATGTTCAGGAGCAGGTCGACAGGCAGTTCATTTTCCGACGGAAAAAAACCCTGGTGCACTACAAGGCATTTTTGCCCGAATGGTTTGAGGGGATCCGGGCGGCGGACTTGCAGGGCGAGGGCATTCCCGCGGATGCACTGGTCGTTGGTTGCGTGGCCAACTACCGACGGGTCAAAGGCATAGAAACCCTGATCCGGTCCACCTGGCAGCTGTATCAGAACCCCCGCATCCACATTGTATTGATCGGCAAAGACATGGACCATACCGGCCTTCAGAAAAAGATAGCAGACAGTCCGATGCGCGACCGGATCCATGTGTTGGGGTACCGGGAAGATGTGTACCCGCTGATGCAGGGGTTTCACATCTATGTGCAGCCATCCAACAACGAAGGGCTTTCCAAATCGGTCATGGAAGCCATGCTGCTCGGCCTGCCTTGCGTGGTGACCAATGCCGGGGGGATGCCCGAACTTTTCCCCGGTCCGGAAAGCGGCATCATTGTAAGGACCCGGGATCACCGTTCCCTGGCCGGTGCCATCCTGCGACTGGCAAATGAGCCCCGCTTGCGGGAAGACATGGGGAACAATGGCAGATTGGCCATTCTCGCGAACTTTTCCATGGATGCTTATGCCCGGGGTGTTCTGGACATGTACAGGGAATTGCTGGACTGAACCCGCAGTATTCGTTGGCGGACTGAACCCGTGTTATTCCAGGATCAGGTAATCCACTGTGGAAGGACGGATAGACTCCACCCTCACAAAGTCCGGATACCGGTCCACCACCACCTCCAGCTGGCTTCCCTCCCGTGAGGCTTTCGGGCAAACGACCATCGCGGAGAACAGCGAGGGATCTATCCGCCCATAGTCCTTCAACGCAACCAGAACGGTAAGTTGCACTTTTTGGGGAAACAGACGAAGTCTCTCACCGACACTTCCGTTTAGGGTATCAGGACAATGCACAGTCAGCTCCACTTCCACACTGGCTTCCGTAAACTCCCCGACCGGGACAACAAGGATCGTCCAGTCAGGCACAACCCTAACAGAAGGATGGGGATCGGGGGGAATGATTGCAGCCTGTATTTCAACGGTCTGATTCAGATCCCGGAGAATCAGCGTTTCAGTTTCCACAAAGGCAAGTGTGTCCAGCAGCTGGCGGGGACCCTCCACCCAAACGGAATCCGGTCTA
>SLNU01000250.1 GCA_007132865.1 Bacteroidales bacterium
CAAGCATTTCACCAAACGGCTGCCAAACGAAAAGATCATTGAGATTTGCAAGTCCCTGAAAAAACCGGTGATACTGCTGGGGGGAAAGGAGGACCTTGAAAACGGGAGTGCGATACAATCGGCTTGCGGCCCCCTGGTCTTTAACGGCTGCGGGTCGTTCTCACTGAATCAATCTGCTTTTCTGGTTAAAGAGTCGGATGCTGTGGTAACACACGATACGGGCCTGATGCACATTGCTGCTGCTTTCGGCAAGCGGGTGATTTCGATCTGGGGCAACACCGTCCCGGAATTCGGGATGTACCCCTATATGCCTGTGCATCCGGAAAGATCTGAACTGGTCGGTGTAGAGGGGCTGTCTTGCCGGCCCTGCTCCAAGATCGGTTATGACAAATGCCCCAAAGGCCATTTTGACTGCATGAACAAAATTCCGGCCGCGGAGGTGGCAGAGAAGCTCAACAGGTCCAGGTAAACGCCTGCTGGTCGTAGGTTGGCCGTAAGTTGATCGTCGGCTGGTCGTATGCTGCCGAGTGCTGCCTAAGCTGCCGCGTCCTAGTAAACGCCTGTCAGATATGGATTGGACCTTTTTTCCTCACCGATGGTCGTGGCGGGTCCGTGTCCCGGATAGACGGTCACTTCATCTGGTAGCACCAGCAGTTTGTCAAGGATGGACTTGATCAGGGTGTCATGGTCACCGGTTGGCAGGTCGGTCCGACCAATTCCGCCATTGAACAGCACATCCCCCACCACCACGTATTTCTCCTTCTCATTGAAGTAGCAAAGGCTGCCGGCCGCGTGCCCGGGGGTGTGCATCACCTTTAGCTCCTGCTTCCCGAATGTGACGGTGTCTCCTTCATCCAGAAAGGTGTCGGGAAGTATGGGGGTTTTCACATCGAAGCCGAACACCTTTCCGTATTCCTTGGCGTTATCCAGGAAGCCCAAGCTGTCTTTATGGGTCAGGGGTTTGAGCTTGAACTGCTTGCTGGCAAAACGGCTCCCGAGCATGTGGTCTATGTGGCAATGGGTGAACAGTATGGCCGCAGGTTTCAGTCCGGCAGATGCAATAAAATCTGCCAACTGCTTTTCCTCATGCTTTTCATAACAGGCCGGGTCAATGATCACACAGGCGAGGCTGTCATCATAGATGATATGGGTGTTGACCTGGAAGGGGTTGAATGGAATAATCTTGATCTGACTCATAGTAAGATTTAATGTTGGATTGGTCGGCTATACCCAAAGTTACAAAAATCCTGCCATTGCAACCGCCCATAATTTTTCCCCGGAACACAAAAAAAAAATGTAAATTGGTCCCACAACAACGCTGCAGCAACCGGTGCAGCAATGGTATGCCGACAGAAAAAATTGTTCCGACACCCGTGGGATATTGATGCGGAACTTTGGAAAAATGCTTCAGCATCCAAAAATACTGCAGCATCCGACAAAAATTAAAGATCATGGATACAATTGCTAGAATCAAGTCCCTGGCCAAGGAATACTTTGAAGATGTGGTGTTTTACAGGAGGCACTTTCATGCCAGCCCGGAACTGTCACTGCAGGAGCAAAAAACCGCCGCTTACATTGTCGCACAGCTCAAGGAGATGGGGATCCCTTACCAGGAAGGGGTTGCCGGTACCGGGGTTGTGGCTACCATCACCGGCTCGAAGGGGCCGGGGGGCGTGGTGGCCCTGAGGGCCGATATGGACGCCCTGCCCATACAGGAGGAGAACAGGGTGGAGTACAAGTCTGCCCATCCCGGTGTGATGCATGCCTGCGGCCATGACGTGCATATGGCAAGTTTGCTTGGCACCGCCCGCATCCTGCAGGCCATGCGCGGGGAATGGGGCGGGACGGTCAGGCTGTTTTTCCAGCCATCGGAGGAGAAGGCTCCCGGGGGTGCCAACCTGATGATCGGGGAGGGAGTGTTGAAAGATCCGGTTCCTTCGGCCATCTTTGGCCAGCATGTATTCCCTGGCTTGCCGGCCGGCAAGGTGGGGGTCAGAAGCGGCAAGTACATGGCCTCGGCAGATGAAATTTACATCGCGGTGAAGGGCAAAGGGGGGCATGCAGCCACCCCGCATTTGGTGGTCGACCCCATCGTAATCGCCTCCCATATCGTGGTGGCCCTGCAGACGATCGTCAGCCGGAATGCCCGACCCCCGGTACCTACGGTGCTTTCTTTCGGGCGCTTTGTCGGATTGGGTCATACCAACATTATCCCGGATGAGGTAAAGCTGGAGGGAACCTTCCGTACGTTTGACGAGGAGTGGCGGGACAAGGCATTGCGGCGCATCCGTGAAACCGCGGTGTTTATCGCACAGGGCATGGGGGGCGACTGCGAGGTATATGTGGAAAAAGGCTATCCGTTCTTGGTCAACGATGAACAGCTGACCCGCAGTTTTCGCAAGCTGGCGGGGGAGTACCTTGGTCCCGGGAACGTGGAGGAGCTGGATCTGGCCATGACGTCAGAAGATTTCTCCTTTTTCTCCCAGCACCTGCCCGCCGTGTTTTACCGCCTGGGCATCCGAAATGTGGAGAAGGGCTTCACCTCCAACTTGCACACCCCCACCTTCGATGTGGATGAACAGGCGCTGGAGACCGGGATGGGGTTGA
>SLNU01000353.1 GCA_007132865.1 Bacteroidales bacterium
CTGGTCACGGCCCTCAATCCGCATATCGGCTATGACAATGCGGCCAGGATCGCCAAAAAGGCACACGAGGAGAACCTCAGCCTGAAGGAAGCTGCGCTGGCATTAAAGCTGGTAAGTGAAGCGGACTTCGACCGCTGGGTGGACCCGGCCGGTATGGTATAGTATAGGTTAGCGATGGGAGTCAGGGACCTATCCGACAATGAAACCCTTAGTACTCCCAGAGGTCGTGCTCAAAGTTGCGGATATATTCCTGTATTCGCCTGGCCTCCAGAAGCGCGTCCAGTCCGGTATAATACTCTCCGATACGCCGGTCCTGTACATTGGAAGCCTTGTAAATCGTGCCACTGAAAAAACGTTTCAGGAACAGGTCGTCATACGACATACGCTGGGCATCGTTTTGGCGGTTGAAGACGGGGGCATTGACAAAGATGTCGCGCACCTCCGGGAAGTAGATCCAGAACAATGGTTCGTCGCCCCTTGACTCCCCTGTAATCGGATCAATCGCCTCCCTGACAGGGCAAATGCCCAGAACCCTGACCTCCAAAACGGATCTTTTTGTATCAAAATACCAGTCTTCCTTGATCCTGAACCGCATGACATCGGCAGTGTTGAAAGAGATGGTGATGGTGGTGTCGAATTCGTCATAGGGCGGGTCAGGCCGTTCCATGGTAATGGTTTCCGTCCGGTCCAGGGTGCCAAGCAGCACCTCGGGATCCAAGGGAATGGAGAAGTCATCGGCATCGACACTGAATGGCCGGATGGTCCCATCGGCTATTCCGTCCATAATCACCTGCATCAGGCTTCTCATATTGCCTGATTGGGTGGGCGGAAAGTACATGGGCTGGTTCATTTTTTCCCTCAGGTCGACCACCTGCCATACCCGCATAGACCAAAGTACATCGGCTTCGCGGACATAGGGGAGTTCTATGGGTTTCTTTTCTTCATGCCGGGCCCTTTCCCAAACGCCATCCCGCGGGATCTCCTGTTCCCATATGCCGTTGCGGGGCTGTTGGGCAGGCTGGGCAAGCAGCTGGACCGGGAGTGCCAGTGCGACGAAGCAAAAGACTAAAAATATTCTTATCATGGGTAAACCTCCTTTGGTTTGTAAATCTTAGTTGATCGTAAAGCTCAGGGGTGAAAGGGTCCTTACCCTTCCATCGGGTCCTGGCCTGGTTGTGATGTTTTCAAAAATGATCCGCTGGTTCCTTCCGGCATTGTTGATTACCTGGAGCATTTCCGGGGTGAACTGGTTGCCGGTGGCGCGGAAGGTCCTGACATCCCCCGCCATGGTGGTGACCATGGAGAAGGATTCGATTTCAAAGTTCATATCGAACTCAAAGCCTTCCATGCGCGGAATGATTGCCCTGGCCAGCGCCAACTCATCCCGTGAAATCCTGCCTTCGCGGCGGTTGGCGATGAAGGCTACCGGGTCGGGCACATTGCGGACCCTGAAAGTGCTGGAGCCCATGTTTCGGGTGGCACCGTCCACCAAGGCGTTTACAGTGATGTTTACCTCCCTGGTTCCGGGCTGAACCTGTACAATATAGCTTCCGTCGGATTGTCTCGCAAGGTTACCTCCTGCTGATATAACCGGGCGAAGATTTTCGGTCGGGATACCAGGCGCGGAGATGGAGACCGGGTTCGGCACCCCCACATAGAAAAGATTCATGCGGTCGGCGGATACGGTCACAGATGGCCTTTGCACGATGTATTCGGCGGTGAACGGGTACTCCTGAGGGTAGCCCGTGGGAGAGACGAGCCGTATCACCCCACGATGTACTTGCGGACCTGTAGAGGTAGCCTGTATCCTGAACCTGCCAATTCCGTCGGTGGTGGGTACCGGGCGTCCGCCAACAAAAATTTCCGGGTCTGTACGGGTGTCGATGGCCGCCACAAAGATATCAGCCTCGTAATGGTCGTTCAGCAGTACAATCTGGCTGCTCGGCACGACCCTGGCCTCGATCTGGTCAAACTTGAAATCGTCGGCCGTAATGGCGCCGTAAAGCAGGTTCACGGCATCGAATTCCGCATTGCGCACCTCGGTGATCAAGCGGCTGAGGTTGGTCGCCACGGCCACGGAGATCACCCTGTCAAACATATGCTGCTCCCAGGTAATTTCTGTGTCCTGTCGGTAAAACGGTCCGTCCGTGTCCAGTCCCACCTGGATGAAGTCCTCCAGGTCGTGGTTGGCCATGGTGCTTATGATCTCGGACTTGAACTGCTCGATCTTCTCGCGGAGCTCATAGGCACGGGTTCCGCGTCCCCCTTGCCTGTCGGCAGGATCCTGGGTGTTCTCTATCAGCCAGAAACGTGAGGAGATACTGTAGTTGTCCTTCTTTTTAAGGTCATGCAGATTCAGGACCGCTGCTTCTTCCGGGGAGATGTTGTTGAGCTCGGCAATCATCAGGTTCCTTTGGTCAATGATGTAATTCACCAGATCGTTGGCAAGCACCTGGAGATTCTGAGCCTGGTCATAAAAGGGTACAACCTTTTCCTCGGAAATGGCCTTTTGCTGGTCAAAATCCCGGTAAACCATGTCGACTTTGACCTCAAAGTTCTTGTTGGTCTGCTCCAGGCCCTCGTTGATCATCGGGAACGAATCCAGGA
>SLNU01000074.1 GCA_007132865.1 Bacteroidales bacterium
AGAACAGGAAAAGGGTGTTTTACAACGGACTGGCATACACCCTGGGCAGGGCGATCAGCTATACCACACTGGCCGTGATCCTTTTTTTCGGGGCCAGCCAGTTCAATATTTCCAATATTTTTCTGGGTTGGGGGGAGCGATTGCTCGGACCGGCCCTGATACTGATCGGACTGTTTATGCTGGGCGTGCTTAAGATCAAGATTCCCGGGCTATCCGGACTGATGTATAAGGTTGAGGGAAGTAACAGGAGCAGCATCTGGAGCGCATTGGTCCTCGGGATCATATTCGCCCTTGCATTCTGTCCCTACAGCGGGGTGCTCTACTTCATGATGCTGATCCCGATGACCATTGCCAGTCCGGGCGGACTCTACCTGCCAGTGGTGTTTGCAATTGCCACGGGCTTGCCGGTCATCATCTTTGCATGGATGCTGGCTTTCGCCGTCGGGAAAGTCGGAAAGCTTTACGACAAGGTGAAGATATTCGAGTTCTGGTTCCGGCGGGTGGTTTCCGTGGTTTTCATCCTGGTCGGGATATATTACATCCTATTGTTTTATTTATTTTAAAATTATTGCCGGATACCGGTTTTTTTTGAATATTTATTTCGGGTTCTACCGAAATACCCAATGCATCTACTATGGAATTTAAAAAAGAAATAAGGATCCTGATCGCCATGGTGGTCATCTTTCTGGCCATCTTTTACCTGCCACTGGAGAGCAGGGTTTTCCGAACGGCCATCGACGCCACGCTCGACCTGAGCAGGTGGTATGCACGTGAACATGTGATCCTTTGCCTGCTGCCGGCTTTCCTGATCGCCGGAGTCATCTCGGTCTTTGTCAGCCAGGCCTCGGTCATCAAATACTTTGGGGCCAACGCAAAAAAGTGGGTCGCCTATTCGGTGGCCTCGGTTTCGGGAACCATCCTGGCGGTTTGCTCCTGCACCATCCTGCCATTGTTCTCAAGCATTCATAAGCGGGGAGCCGGACTGGGTCCTGCGGTGGCTTTCCTGTATTCGGGTCCCGCCATCAACATCCTGGCCATCATCCTGACGGCCCGCATCCTTGGGTTTGAAATCGGATTGGCAAGGGTGATCGGGGCGGTCGTATTTGCCGTTGTGACGGGCCTGATTATGGCCACGATTTACCGCAAGGAAGAAAAGGCAAAGGCCGAAGCGCAAATGAATTTCCCGGAGGTCCTGGAAACCCGTCCCCTCTGGCATACCGCCGTGCATTTCTTTACGCTGGTTCTGATTCTGGTATTCGCCAACTGGGGTAGCCCGGATAGCGGGGACACCTCCAGCCTCTGGTATCTGATCTGGTCGAACAAATGGCTCATTACCGGGGTGTTCGGATTGGTCCTGGTATATTCCATGATTTACATCCTGAAGATGAAAACCTGGCAGGTGCTGACCGGCGCGGCCATCACCCTGGTCAGTGCCCTGGTATTCGCAAACCCACTAATCAGCATGACGATTGCCATCGCGGCCGTGGCCACAATCGGACTGACGGACAGGTCCGCCGACGGCGAAAACCGGGAGTGGATCATATCCAGCTGGGGATTTACCAAGCAGATCGTACCCCTGCTGGCCATTGGGGTGGTAATCGCTGGTTTCCTGCTGGGGTCCACCCACGGCGACACCTCGATACCCGGTGTGGTCCCGAACCAATGGGTGGCATGGCTTGTGGGCGGCAATTCCGTGTTTGCCAACTTCTTTGCCTCGATACTGGGGGCGTTCATGTATTTTGCCACGCTGACGGAAGTACCCATCCTCCAGGGTCTGATGGCCTCCGGAATGGGCAAGGGGCCTGCACTGGCCCTGCTGCTGGCGGGTCCCTCTCTCTCCCTGCCAAACATGCTGGTGATTCGCAATGTGATGGGGACCGAGAAGACCCTGGTCTATATCAGCATTGTCGTGGTGCTGTCTACCATTGCCGGATTGATTTTCGGGAGCCTTTAGGGTTCAATGAACCAAAGTACTGCCCGGGTGTTATATTTGCAAACCGATTTTGCTAAACAAAAAAACATCCGGCATGCGGCCTGTCATCCTCTTTTTCCTGCTCTTCGCCTCCACAACCGTTCTGGCACAGATCCCCACCCATATCCCGACCGAGCGGGAGCCGGTGGCCTTTTTGGAATCGACCGAGAACATCATATTGTATATCGTCCTTCCGCTGTTGATTGTCGGACTCTATTTCCTGTGGAGACATAGGCTGAAGAAGGAGCAAAATAAAAAATAAATATATTCCCCCAATATGGAAACGCACTTTGTAAAGATTAAAGCCATCGACAACGTGACCCACGACACCCTCAGGGTGGTCACGGAAAAACCCGGGAACTACACGTTTGTCCCCGGTCAGGCAACTGAAATGGCAATCAACAAGAACGGGTGGCAAAACGAGAAGCGTCCCTTTACGTTTACCTCCCTGCCGGAACAAGACCACCTGGAGTTCATCATCAAAACCTATCCGGACCATGACGGGGCAACCGACAAACTGCTTGATATGAAAGCCGGGGATGAACTTATCCTGCACGAGGTGTTCGGTGACATCCGGTACAAGGGAGAAGGCATTTTCATTGCAGGCGGCGCCGGAATGACCCCTTTCCTTTGC
>SLNU01000140.1 GCA_007132865.1 Bacteroidales bacterium
GACTACTACGCCACCGGGCGGCTGGATGTGGAGGTGGCCGCCGACGTGGTCAAGGGCATCGCCGACGGCTGCGAGCAGGCAGGCTGTGCCCTGGTCGGCGGCGAGACCGCCGAGATGCCCGGGATGTACGAAGGCGGGGACTACGATCTGGCGGGTTTCGCCGTGGGCATCGTGGAGAAATCCCGCATTCTCGACGGCAGCCTGGTGCGCGAAGGGGATATCATACTGGGTCTCGCCTCCTCCGGACCCCACTCAAACGGTTACTCGCTGATCCGCAAGGTGCTGGAGGTGAGCGGCGCGGATCTGCAACAGGCCTGCGGCGAAGTGAGTCTTGGCGATGCCCTTCTCGCCCCCACCCGCATCTACGTGCGCCCGCTGCTTGAACTCATGTCGCGGCAACCGATCCATGCCCTGGCCCACATCACCGGCGGCGGACTGCTGGAGAACATCCCCCGGGTGCTGCCGCCCGGTACCTGCGCATCCCTGGACCCCACCGCCTGGACCCGCCCGCCGGTGTTCGAGTGGCTGCAGTCGGCGGGCAGGGTGACCGAACAGGAAATGCTGCGCACCTTCAACTGCGGCATCGGCATGGCGGTGATCCTCCCCGCTGACGGCGTGGACGATGCGACCGGTCTTCTGGCCCGGGCAGGGATCGACGCCTGGCCCGTCGGCAGGATCACCGCGGGCGACGCGACGCCGCCTCGCGTGGAACTGGTTTCGAACTGATGGGGCATGACCTGCTGCCGGTGGTGGTACTCATCTCCGGTGCCGGCACGAATCTTCAGGCCCTCATCGACGCCGCACAAGCGGGAACCATTCCGGTTCGAATCGCCGCGGTGATCAGCAACCGGCCCGGCGCACCCGGTCTGGCGCGGGCCGAGCGGGCCGGGATCCCGATACACACGCTGGACCACACCGCCTATCCAGACCGGGAAAGCTTCGACGAGGCCCTGCAGGCCTGTATCGAAACCTACGACCCCGGGCTCGTGGTGCTGGCCGGATTCATGCGCATCCTCACGCCGGGCTTCGTGGAACACTTCGCCGGCAGGATGGTCAACATTCATCCGTCGCTGTTGCCGGATTTTCGCGGCCTCAGGACTCACGAACGTGCACTGCGGGCCGGAGTTCGGGAACATGGCGCCAGTGTGCACTTCGTCAACAACGAGCTGGACGGCGGCCCGGTGATCATGCAGGCGCGGGTTCCCGTGCTGGCCGACGATACCCCAGAGCGCCTCGCCGCACGCGTACAGGCCCGGGAGTACGAGCTTTACCCCATGGTGGTGGGTATGTTCGGCGAGGGCCGCCTGAGACTGGATGACGACCAGGTCCGCCTCGACGGCCGGCCGATCCGGGCGCCCCTGGATCTGGACACGATACCGGACAGCCCTCGGGAGAAATGAGGCAATGCACTGGAAACCCATCATCGCCGGGATCGCACTGATGTTCGCCGCCGCCCCCTCCCTGGCGATGCCGCCGCCGTACACGGCCTTCTACGAGGCCTTCGCCTACGGCAATACCCTCAAGACCCGCAGCTCCGTGAACTATGAACCCGGTCGCGTGCGCATGAGCCTGGATGCCCGGATCCTGGGCTTCCTTCGCCTGTTCGGGCGTTTTGAGTTGTCCCGGGAAACCATCATATACAACGGCCCGGAGGGGCTCCGGCTCCTGGAGAGCCACCACAGCCGGACCCAGCCCAGGCGCAGCCGCGAGGTGCACACCCGCATCGACTGGGAAACCGGCATGGCCGAAGGAACCGAAAACGGGGAGCGGTTCTCGGTGCCGGTCAACGACGGGACCCTGGACTATCTTTCGGTCCTGCTGGTGATCATGCAGGAGCTGCGCACCGGTGTTGCCGAACCCCTTCAATCGGTGGAAATCATCGAAAGGGACCGGGTGCGCGAGTATGGCGTAGTGCACGAAGGCACCGAACGCCTGGAAACGGAGCTGGGTCGCCTGGACACCGTCAAGGTGACCCGGCGCGACGACGACCGCGGGATCGGGCTCAGTGCCTGGTTCGCACGCGACCTGCACTACGTTCCGGTACGCTTCGACTACGAAGCCGACGGGCGCGTGTACGTGCTCAATATCACCGGGCTGGACTGGCACTGATGTCCCGATCACGCGCGATACCGTTGGACGGGCCCGGGGCGCAGGGTCCCGAACGCATTGCGCGCCTCGACCGGCGCGCATCAGGCATCCGCAACGCGGCATGTGCGCGTGCGCCGGCTCTTGACTCCCTCCCGCTTCAATCGGACACTACCCGCATGAGTACGCTCTTCGTACAGGCCCGACGCATGCGTGACTGGCTGGCAAGCCGGCATCGCCTGCGCGCGCCATTCGGAGAAACGTAACCACACCAGACAACCGTTCATCCGGATTTGCCCCGAGGGGCCGCAGGCATACACCTGCGGCCCCTTTTTGTTTTCACCGACACAGACCAAAGGAGGCGCGAACCGCCATGTCCGTCCCGGCTGCCTATCTGGGCGTGATCCTCATCTGGGCCACCACCCCGCTCGCCATTCAGTGGAGCGGCGAAGGCCCCGGCTTCCTGTTCGGCGTGGCCGCACGCATGGCCATCGGCACGGTGCTGGCGCTGGCCGTCGCGC
>SLNU01000298.1 GCA_007132865.1 Bacteroidales bacterium
AAAAAAAGAGGCATGCAATGCAAGCCGGTCCATTTGAGGAGCAAGGGTTGTATCCGGTTGCAGCATATTACCCCGTACGGAGCATAAACCTTCCGTCTGACTGCTCCGCAAAGCCTAGCTTCTTCAGGTATTTCCGATGCCTGGGCGCATGGCCCCTGGTCACCACCGTATCGAAACCGGCACTGGCAAACCTGTGACGCAAACGGTGATAAACGAATTTGCCGTTCTTAAAGTCGCGGTACTCAGGGATCACATAATCCAGATCCACAAACAATACATTTTTCGCCGTCGGATGGGCCAGGAACAAGCCTGCCACAGACATGTCGCGCAGCACGAAAAAGCTGACAGTATCCTTGCCGGGTGCATAGCTGAACCCCGGAAAGAATTTCTCGATGTCATCCTGGTGGAACTTCAGGAAACGAAGCAGATAACGATTGTCGCTCCGTACTTCCAGGGTTTCAAAAACCTCCTTTTTGGAAAAAATCCCATAAAGGTAGTACAGGTCCACCACCACAATGAAACCATTCAGGAATGCCACCGGCATGGCCCCGATCAGGATGCCGTATACCGAGAACATGGCTGCTCCGGCCAGGTTGATCAGCCTGAATTTCACAATGGAGCTCATGGTCATGCTGATGGCGATGATCGCAGAAGCCACATAACCTATCCACTCCAGTAAACTGATATCCATGGGTTCAATATAAAATAACATTCATGTCCGGCTACCCGGTACATTTATTTCGGATAACCCCCAACGCGCGTGACCATATCAATCCGGGGACCCCGTCTCCAGGGGCTGCAACTTATGCAGGCGGAGTTTTTCCACTGCCTGCTGAAGGTCCCCTGTAAACCCGAGCAAGTATCCTCCGCCTCCCGAGCCGCAAAGCTTCAGGTAATAGTCCCCTGTCTCCAATCCCTGGTCCCACACCACCTTCATGTGTTCCGGAATCATGGGCATGAAATGCGCTCTCTGAAAGGCCGAGACTTCGGAGATCAAAGATAGCAACTCCCGGCCATTGTTTCGTAGCAGCGAGGCAATACACGCATTGACCAGCGGGGCATACTGCCTGTCCATCAAATCCCTGAAGTCGGGCTCCTGGTATTTCTGAAGAAAGGCCTGGACAAGCGGTCCGGTTTTCCCGGTGGTGGACGTGTCAAGCAGGAAAAACCCGCCCGGAAAGTCTGACGGGAAATCATTCAGCTCTGCAATGCGCACCTCTCCCTCCGGTTCGAGCAACAGTGGACTTCCTGCCAGGCAGCTCAGCGGGTCTATGCCGGAGCTGGTGCCGTGAAAAAAAGACTCCATCCCTGCCAGCAGGCTTTTAAGGTCCCGCCAGTCAGGCTGTAACATCATGCGCATAGGTTCGTCAAGACCGCCGGATACCGATCGGAACTGGTCTCCACTTTGTTTGCTATAACTATAACGACTGAAGACCGCAGCCACCAGTGCTCCCGAACTGCCCAGCCCATAGCCGGAAGGAATGGTCGACCGGAAGTATATCCCGTTTTCCAGGTCCTTTTCGAAGCGCTCCAGGGAAAGCTTCCCGGCATGGGGGTTGTTTGCCTTTGGCCCATCCGAAAGAAAGAGAAAAAAAGACCGTAATTGCTTGTTGGATGCTTTTGCCATGGCTTTATCCTTTTCTGACAGCCCGGCAGGAAACGCCAGGGCACCTGAAAAAGCTTTGTAGGGGATGGTCAGCGCCTGCGACCCTGCCATCAGGCTGTATTCGCCAAAAAGCATCACTTTTGCAAAAAACACACCATGGTTATTCTCTCTGGTCATATTTTAGTCTTATTGGGTTCCCGACCTGGCCGGCAGTAGGTTCCTGGCCTTCAGTTGCGACCTGGCCGGCAGTGGCGACCTGACCTGCAGTGGCGACCTGTCCGGCATGGCCGGATTTGGCCAGTCCGCAGGCTTTCAGAAGGGCCGGATTGGCACAGGCCCCTGTCCGATTCCATCATCTATCCAGGTCCCCCCAGCCAAGTGCGGCATGAGTTCCTCTGCAATGAATGACCTGATCCTGTCGGCATCCCTTTCAAAATATATCAGATGTATGTTGGGACCGGCATCCATCGTAAAACCAAGTGCCAGTCCGCTGCGCTCCCTGAACGCCCGTATCTTGTCCAGCAGCAGCAGGGTGGAAGGCTTCATCAACACATAACCGGGATCTGAAGACATCATCAGGCTGTGCAGGCTGAGTGCTTCATTTTCCAGCACGCTGAAAAACAGCGCCTCATCCCCCGAGCGCATCGCAGCAAGTATCTTATCCATATTGGCTGCAGCCTGTCCTATCCTGGATTCCCGGTATGGATGTGCGTTCATCAGGGCATGGCCGGCCGAGCTGGACACTTTTTTTTCGGCATCATCGATCACCAGAATGGCATCCCTGAGGGTGAAAAACCTCGGGTCTATTTGATCGCCCTGAACCCTGGCCCCTGCCTCATTGCCGGAACCAGGCACAGCCGGGCTCTCTCCCCAAACCACAAATCCGCTTTCCAGTGACCTGCAGGCGCTGCCGCTTCCCAGCCGGGCGAAAAATGAAGCCTTCTGCAGGAAGCGGGAATCCGTGATCATGGATTTACCCAGGTCGCCGGACGCTG
>SLNU01000124.1 GCA_007132865.1 Bacteroidales bacterium
CATATATTTGCATTGATTAATGGAAGCTTAATTAATCCTCGTTTAACTAAAACTCAAAAAGATGAACAAAGCAGAATTGATTGATGCTATTGCATCAGGATCAGGCTTGACAAAAGCTGACGCCAAAAAAGCATTGGATGCATTTATCGGTGCTACCACCAAGGCCCTGAAAAAAGGTGACAGGGTAGCTCTCGTAGGGTTTGGCTCATTCTCTGTTTCCAAAAGGGAAGCCCGCAAGGGAAGAAACCCACAGACCGGTAAGGAAATTACCATTCCCGCCAAAAAGGTGGTTAAATTCAAAGCTGGCGCCGAACTTTCCAAAGTAATTAAATAACCAGGCCTGCAATCGACTTAAAAAGCTCCGGTACTTCCGGGGCTTTTTTTATTTTTGTAGTAGTCGGATAGATCCTCGGCCCACCCTGGCAGTCATGGAAGCATGAACCTAACCAAGGCAGCATGAAAAACAAAGCGGAAAAGCTACTTGCATTTGATCCCAACGGGGTCGGCAACACCTCCAACAATATATTCGGCCTCCCGTTTACCCCTGAGGAGTCTGCCCTCGTCTTTATTCCCGTTCCGTGGGATGTAACCGTCTCCAGCCGGGAGGGTGCCTCAGCGGGCCCCAGAAACATCCTGGAGGCCTCCTACCAAATTGACCTTTACGACCCCTTCGCTCCGGAAGCCTGGAAGCTGGGCATGGCCATGGAGGATATGGATCCGGATATTCTTCGGACCAGCAAGAATTTGCGGGCCAAAGCTTCCCGCTACATTGAATTCCTTGAAAGAGGGGGCAAAAAGGGGGAAGACCATGAAATGGACGGCATCGTGGACGAGGTCAATGCAACCTGCGAAGCTTTGGCCGGAAAACTGGAAAGGAAATGCCTGAGATACTTGAATAACGGACAGGTTCCCTTTGTCGTGGGTGGAGACCATAGTGTGCCTGTCGGACTGATCCGGGCGCTGGCTAAGCATTCACCCGGTTTTGGCATCCTGCAGATCGACGCCCATGCAGACCTCCGGAACAGCTACCAGGGCTTTACCCATTCCCACGCCTCCATCATGCGCAATTCGATGGATATCGGGGGAGTCGGACCAATCACACAGGTGGGGCTGAGGGAGGTCTGTGAGGAGGAAATGACGGTGATCCGCGAAAACCCAGACAGGCTGAAACCATTTTTTGACCGGGACAACCATCGGAGAATGTTTGAAGGGAGCACATGGAAGGAAATTTGCCTGGACATTGCCGCCTCTTTGCCGGAGAAGGTCTATGTGTCTTTTGATGTAGACGGACTGGATCCTTCTCTCTGTCCGGGGACAGGCACGCCCGTGCCTGGCGGACTGTCATTCAGCCAGGCCATGTACCTGCTGGAAACGATCGTGGAGCAAGGCAGGCAGATCATTGGTGCAGACCTGGTGGAAACCGGGCCCGGGACGATCGACGGGGTGGTGTCCTGCCGCATACTCTACCGTATGGCTGCCATGATGATCCGACAATGAGGCACAAGGTGATCCGGCGACACGACGACCTGCCCATGATACCACAGGTTGATCCGACAATGATCCCAATGAAAAAAACGAACGACCAGCAAATTCTGGAATACCTCTCCGGCTTTCTCACCGAAAGACGGCTGGAAAGGATGCAGCAGGTAGTGAATGAGCGCACCCGCCACCTGTGTGTGGTGCTGGAGGATATCTACCAGACCCACAATGCCAGCGCCGTGCTGCGCTCGTGCGAGTGTTTCGGGATTCAGGATGTGCACATCATTGAGAACCGCAATGTGTTCGAGGAGAATCCGGAAGTGGTGATGGGGGCTTCTAAATGGCTCAGCCTCTACCGTTACAACACCAGCCAAAACAATACCGCAAGTTGTTTGCAGGCCTTGCGGGACCAGGGCTACCGTTTGGTGGCCACCAGTCCGCATCAACGGGACTGCCTGCTGGAAGACCTGCCGCTGGAGCAGAAAACGGCATTGCTGTTCGGCACTGAGATGGAAGGACTGAGTGAAGCGGCGATGGACATGGCCGATGCCTGGGTCAGGATTCCCATGCGGGGCTTTACGGAAAGCTTCAATATATCGGTATCGGTGGCCATTTCGCTCTACCACCTTAGCCGCCGGCTTCGCGAACCTGACATTCCATGGGTACTGTCACCGGACGAAAAAAATGCATTGCTGCTTGAATGGGTGAAGAAATCGATGAAAAACCCCGACCAGATGCTCAAACATTTTAAGGGATTTTCTTAAATTTACTGTGCAAAGCATTTTGTTGAACCATAAAATTGCAAAACATGGGAAAAGGTGATCAGAAGACACGCAGGGGAAAATTGTTCAGGGGAACCTACGGGAAAACACGCCCGCGAAAGAAATCCAAACCAGCCGTTGCCGCCCCTGCGGCCAAAAAAGGAAAGAAAAAAGCCTCAGCCTGATCACTGGAGTTGATATGATCACTTGAGTTGATTGACAAGCTCCCGGAACCGATCCCCCCTTTCCTTGTAGTCCCTGAAGCTGTCAAAGCTTGACGCAGCAGGAGAGAGCATGCAGACCTCGCCTGCCCTGCAGGCATTCGCTGCCAGCCGGAAGGCTTCTTCAAAGCTGGCCG
>SLNU01000360.1 GCA_007132865.1 Bacteroidales bacterium
AGCAGCGGGGCTGATATCGCAAGCCAGGATACTGGCAGAGGGAAATCGTTTTGCGAGGGATATCGCGATGCAGCCGCTGCCTGTCCCGGCATCCAGAATGGAAAGGCCTTCCCCGGTATTGTTTTTCCGGCCTGAAAGGCAGCTGGTGGCCCAGAGCACCAGCTCCTCTGTTTCCGGGCGGGGGACCAGCACCCCCTTTTCTACCCCGATCTCGGCATCCAAAAAACTGCAAACTCCGGTAACGTATTGCACGGGAATGCCCTCCAGCAATGCAGACAATGCCCATTGGATCTTGTAGAGCATGGGCCTGGAAAAAGCTTCACCAGCCTTTAGCACCCTTTTATCCGGCGGAAGGCCAAACAGCCTTTTGAACACTTCGGCAGCGATTGCGTGGGCTTCCCGCTCCGGGTAATGTCCGGCAAGCTCCCGGTTAAACCAGTTCCAGACAACATCGGTGCGGTTAATGGCAGGGTCCCCCATGGTTTTTCAGGATAATTATTCGTTAATTGCCAATCCTGGCGATCATTCAAAATCAGGATACAACAGGTAATTGCTTCTTAGCTTGCGGAAAGACCGTAGTTCCTCCTGCCAGCTTGCCCGGATCTGCTCCTCTGAAAGTCCGGCCAGGATCTGGTTCCTGAGCAGCGAGGTCCCCGAGAGGTTCTCAAAAAAGGAGTTGAAAAAGTTTGGCTTATTCGGAAAATGCCTGTATGCTTCCAAAAGATAGGATAGGTTGATCTGGTCTTTTTCCATCAGGATCTCTCCGGGAATGGTGCTTAGGTCCATTCCCTGGCAGGCCATTCCGAGTTGGGGCGGGTTTGGGGCGGCAGGGAGGCTTTCCGGGATAAATCGGTATGGGAATGCTTGCTTGTTCAGGTCCGGATGACCGAATATTTGAAAAGGCTTTGGAGTTCCCCGGCCCAGGCTCACATCCGTTCCCTCAAAAAAGCACAGGGAAGGGTAAAGGTAGACCGAGGTCATATTGGGCAGGTTTGGTGAAGGCGGTACCGGCAGCTCGTAGCGGGTATTGTGGGTATAGTTTGCCACGGGGATGACCGTCAGGTCACATACCAGGCTTGGCCCCAGCCATCCCTCCCCATTGGCCATCATCGCATACTCCCCCACGGTCATGCCATGCACGACCGGAACCGGATGCAGGCCCACAAACGAAGCATGCTCTGCCTGCAGCATGGGTCCGTCTACATAATGCCCCAACGGATTGGGCCTGTCCAGTATGATCACAGGTATGTTCTCCCTTGCGGCTGCCTGCATGATGAAGGTCATTGTGGAAATATAGGTGTAGAAGCGAACCCCCACATCCTGAATATCAAAGACCACCACATCCACATCTGCCAGTTGTTCGGGCGTCGGCCGCCGGTTTCTCCCGTAAAGACTCACGACCGGGAGTCCGGATCTGTGATCGATTCCGCTTTCCACCAATTCACCCGCCGCAGCGGTCCCCCTGAAACCATGCTCCGGGCTGAACACCTTGACCAGGTTCTTACCCGCTGCGATCAGTGTATCCACCATATGCACCCCATGGATGACGGAAGTATGGTTGCCTGCGAATGCTACGCGCTTGCCGCTGAGCAGATGAAAATACCGTTCCGTCTGCTCGGCACCGGTCATGACCGTCGAACCGGCCTCTGAAGCGGGCGGATCAATAACAACCGCATCGGGAATAGGTGGCCGGGACGATAAATCGGCGCAAGCTGTGGCCCCAAGCAATAAAACCGCAAGTCCGATTACCCACAAGCCTTGCCTGTTGCCACCCATTATCGGATGAATAGTCATGTTCATAGATTTATATGTGCTTTTCTGCGTGATAGGACGAGCGAACAAGGGGTGCGCTCTCCACGAACCGAAACCCTTTTCCTTTGGCGATCTCCCCCAGCCGCCGGAATTCATCGGGATGGACATAGCGTTCTACCGGAAGATGTCGTTTGCCGGGTTGCAGGTATTGTCCCATGGTCAGCACCTGGCATCCGGCATCAAGCAGGTCATCCATCGTTTCCAGCACCTCTTCTAGGGTTTCTCCGAGTCCGAGCATAATGCCTGACTTGGTCCGTATATCCGGGTCCCCGGAAAGGTATGAAATGACACCCAGGCTTCGGTCATAATCTGCGACCGATCGTACTTGCCGGGTCAGCCGCCTGACGGTCTCCAGGTTGTGGCTGATTACCTCCGGTTTCTGATCCATAAGCTTTTGAATGTGGGATGGGATGCCCAAAAAATCGGGAATCAGGGCTTCCATTGTGGTGGCAGGGGAAAGTTTCCGTACTTCGCGCAGGGTTTCCGCCCAGATCCCTGCACCGCCATCTTCTAAGTCATCACGGTCCACACTGGTGATCACGCAGTGTTTTACGCGCATTTCACGGATGGCCCTGGCTACCCTGAGTGGTTCCCCCGGGTCAGGGGGAAGTGGCTTGCCCGAAGAGACATTGCAAAAACGGCAATTCCTGGTACAAATATTCCCCAGGATCATGAAAGTAGCCGTGCCGGAAGCCCAGCACTCGGCCTTGTTCGGGCAGGCCCCGCTTTCACAGATGGTATGCAGGCTGCCGGACGCCAGCTTGCCTTTTACATGGC
>SLNU01000053.1 GCA_007132865.1 Bacteroidales bacterium
AGCTTGCAGTCATATTCCCCTATCAGGTGCGCCATTACTCCACTTTTTTGGGATTTGATGGTAAATATACATTCTTTTTTACCACAATTTACCACTTTTTACCACATTGTTAATAACTTTTAGTGGATGAATTGCCTCAAATAGGACTTAATAGGTGAATAAAAAACTATTAATCAGTAGTTTAATTCAGTTTCTGCAAGTTTTTGGATTTTTTGACGTGGATGAACAAAATCGGCCATAGGAAAGGTCATGAGGAATGCGAATTATCGTTATTTTTGATACTGAATCGGGCAACGGGCCGAAGAACTCGCGCCTGGGGAAAAGCAACAAGGAAGTATGGTGGAAAAAAGTAACATGCCGGCAGCAAGTGAAGAAGCGTTCACCGTTGATGTGGATGCCGTTTTCCGGAAGAAGGGAAAACGACTTTATCCGTTTATTCCGAAGTTTATTATCCGCTACCTGGAGCGCGTGGTACACCAGGATGAGATCAATGAGGCATTGCCTGATTACCGGAATTTCATGGGGCTGGAGTTTGTTGAGAAGGTCCTGACCGAGAAGTTTACGGTCGACATCGAGGTGGTCCACCCGGAGAATCTCCCCGGCCCCGGCCGCTACATTGTTGCCAGCAACCATCCGCTTGGCGGACTGGATGGCATGGCCCTGATGCATGTCGTGGGACGAAAGCGCCCCGACCTGAAGTTTGTTGCCAACGACATCCTTATGGAGCTCAGGAACCTGAAGTCGCTCTTTGTTGCGGTAAACAAGCATGGCCGCAACACCAAGGAATACGTGGCCGCACTGGATGCATTGTACTCGTCGGATGCCCTGGTGCTGATTTTCCCGGCCGGACTGGTATCCCGGCGCCAGAAAGGAGGGATATCCGACCTGGAATGGAAAAAAAGCTTTATCACGAAAGCAGTGCAATACCAGCGGGATATCATTCCCGTGCACATCGACGGCCGCAATTCCGATTTTTTCTATAACTTAGCCATGTGGAGAAAACATCTGGGGATCAAGTCCAATATTGAAATGCTATACCTGCCTGACGAGATGTTCAGGCAACGTGAAAAGCGCATGCGCATAACCTTCGGCAGACCCATCCCCCATACGGCTTTTACAAAAGATTTTTCCCATCAGCAGTGGGCACAGAAGGTCAAGGCGCATGTATACAGACTGCCGGCCGGAGAACTGGATTTTAAATCGGATATAGTTTTAAAATGACCATGGATAAGAGGGAAAAGGAAATAGTGCCGGCCATTGAGCGGGAATCGCTCAGGTCGGAGCTGACACCGGAAAAATTCCTGCGCAAAACCAACAACGCACATAATGAGATTTATGTGATCGATGCGCATGACTCGCCGGCCCTTATGCGGGAGATCGGACGGCTGCGGGAGGTCTCATTCCGGCATGCGGGTGGAGGTACAGGCGAGGAAGTCGATATCGATGCTTTTGATACTGCCACACCCCCCTACAAACAATTGATTGTATGGGATCCCCTAGCCAGCGAGATCGTCGGGGGCTATCGCTACCTGCTTTGTGCGGATGCCCGTTCTGGCCCGGACGGGGTTCCCGGACTGGCTACCTCAGAACTGTTCCGGTTCTCTGCTGACTTCACCGGCTCCTACCTTCCCCAAACGATAGAACTGGGAAGGTCTTTTGTCCAGCCTGCCTATCAGCCATCGCGTGAGAACCGCAAAAGCATTTACTCCCTGGATAATTTGTGGGACGGCCTGGGGGCTTTGATTGTAGACCATCCCAAGATCAGATACTTCTTCGGAAAGGTGACCATGTACACCCATTTCAATATTTTCGCCCGGGACCTGATCCTGTACTTTTTGAATCGATTTTTCCCGGATCCCGACAAGCTGGTTGAGCCCATTGAGCCCCTGCAGTTGAAAACACCCGTTGAAAAACTTGAAAAAGTGTTTAAGGGCGGTGATTTTGAGTCAAACTACAAGGTATTACTCAAAAAAGTCAGGGAGCAAAAAGAGAACATTCCCCCGCTGATCAACTCTTACATGGGACTAAGTCCGACTATGCGCACCTTCGGGACATCCCTTAATGAGCATTTCGGGGGGGTGGAGGAGACGGCCATCCTGATTACCATCGGGGATATTTACGAAGCGAAGAAGGAAAGACACGTCAATACATATAAACCCCCATACCGTTCAAGCTAAAGCATGCTGATCCGACAAGCTGAATTCATAAAAAGCTCCCCGTCATACAAAGACTGCCCACCTACTACATTTCCCGAGTATGCGTTCATCGGGCGCTCAAATGTGGGCAAGTCCTCTCTGATCAATATGCTTACCAACAACCGGAAACTTGCCAAAATATCCTCTACGCCGGGCAAAACCCAACTTCTCAACCATTTCCTGATCAATGATTCCTGGTACCTGACCGATTTGCCCGGGTTTGGATTTGCAAAGGTTCCTGTGCATATCAAGAAAAAGTGGGAGAGAATGATCCGGGATTACCTGGAGAACAGGGAGAACCTGGTTTGCACATTCATGCTGATCGACATCCGGCACGAACCGCTGAACAACGACATGCTGTTTTTGGACTGGTTGGGGGTCAAACAGCTTCCTTTTTACATCCTCTTCACCAAATCTGACAAACTGGGCAAGAACAAGCTGCTTTCCAATCTGGCTGCCTACGAAAAGGCGTTCTCTGAAAAATGGGATCCGCTCCCGCCATACCTGGTCACAAGCAGCCACACCAAAGCCGGGAGGGAAGAAGTATTGGGGCTTATCGAAGAGTGGAATGCTTCCTATCGGCCCCTGAACCTGGAATCTTGAAGCAACTGCCCGGCATCCCGCATGGCGAGCAATTCCGGCAGGCTTACTTCGGGGTGGCGCCGCATATACTCTCTGACGATTTGCCATCCGGTCCAAACTCCGGTCTTCGGCGCTGAGCCCCTTGAAAAGACGGAGGTAAAGGGTGCATCCCCCACAAAACGGCTGATCATTTGCCTGTCAGAGGAATACAGCAGTTCATTGTCCACCAGGTACGTCCATACCAATCCCCTGTTCCCCTGCATCCACTCCTGCTGTTCCTGGCTGTATCCGACCTTGACCGAATCAGGGACAAGCGGGAAAACGCAGTCAAGAAAGTAAAGCATCTTCCCTTCGTAGACCATGAAATCCAACAAGGTTTCCGGCTCGTAAGGGGTGGACTGCAGGTGCAATTCGGCCATCAGCCGCATCAGGTCGACCCCTACATAATCCGGTGCCATGGTCCGTACCTGGTAGGCCGGAATCCCAATCTGTCCGTAGGTCCTGTAGTCAGCCCCCAGGTAATTGTCCAGGCCAATGGCCGCATCCTGCCCGGCGAATTTAATTGGTAGCTGGTAATCAATGCCCGAGACATAGGAATAAAGCCTGGGTATGGGCGCTTCCGGGAAATGGGCCCTGTAATACCGGAAGGCCAGGGTCAGATCCTCTTCAAGTACTTTCAGATCGGGCCAGACCTTGCGTGTATCCTCGTAAAGCTCCTGCAGCAATGGGTCTGTGACATAAGCGAACAATTGCTGCCTGGCCAGGGGATCCTGCAATCCATCTCCCAAAAAAAAGCGGAACCTGTCCGCATGGGGTTCCAGTTCCTCCTGCAGGCGGTAAGGGTTGACGTTAAAAAGCACTTCCTCGTAGCGGCTGATCTCTATCGGGTCTATATGCACCCGGTTGATGTCTGCCTGGTAGGGCGGCCGCTGCCGGCACTGGGCAAGGCTGAGAAGCAGTAAGGGCAACAGCAGGAGTGGAATCAGCCGGTGATGAAAACTGGGAAAAACAAGGCGCATAAGGGACAATTTTTTAACAAAACGCACGTCTGTTTGTTATGTTTGTAAAGATCAAAAAAAAAAGAGTAAGTTTGAGTGTATTTATCGCGGATCCTTAAAGACCATAAGATATGAAGAAAAAAACCATACTGACCGCGGTGCTGGTCATTTTAGTGGCAGGCGTTCTGCCTGCCCAGCAAGGCCCCAGGTTTCGTATTGGGCTGACCGCTTCCCCGTCCGTGTCATGGTTTTCCCCTGAAACCCGTGATTACTTATCGGAAGGCCCCCTCCTGGGTATTTCCTACGGATTGATTGGCGAATACCATTTGGGTTACCACTATGCCATATCGACCAATTTTCTGATCTCCAATTTTGGGGGCAAGCTTAGGTATACGACACAAGAGTCAGGATATGGCGTGGTGGATATGGAAAGGGAATACCGCCTGAGATATTTTGAAGCGCCAATCACCTTTAAGCTGCAGTCTTCCGAGATCGGCTATTTCACCTATTTCGGACGCATTGGATTTTCGCCCGGGTTCAACCTGAAGGCTACGGGCCATGACAGTTTTTCCCAGGCCCAGACTGGGGTTACCCTGGAGAGGGACATCAAGGGAGACATTCCCCTGATCAGACTCGCATTTGTCGTTGGGGGCGGTGTGGAATACTCGCTTGGGGGCAGGACCACGCTTGTAGGCGGTCTGACCTACAACAATGGGTTTACGAACAACTTGTCAAATCGCAACAACATTACCAATGCCTTTCAAAGCGCCACTTCCAGCTATTTTGCCTTAAACCTCGGGGTGCTGTTTTAAACTACCGGAATGATCGTTGCATTGGCTCAGCTGAATTTCGTTGTCGGGGATTTTGAATTCAATACCCGCCGCATGGTGCAAAGTATCGAAGATGCACGAAGGCAGGGTGCCGATCTCGTCGTGTTCTCCGAGCTTTCGGTCTGTGGCTATCCGCCTGCAGATCTATTGAACATGGACGGCTTTGTGAAGACCTGCCTCGACCAGCTGGACCATATTGCGGCAGCCTGCCATGGGGTCGCGGCCATTGTCGGGGCCCCGTCCTTTAACGACGGACCCAAAGGAAAGAAGCTGTATAATTCCGCATTTCTATTGTCGGATGGGAAAGTGCAGTTCCGCTACGACAAGGGTCTGCTACCCACCTACGACGTATTTGATGAATACAGGTATTTCGAGCCCGCAGAAGTGTTTCATACGGTCCCGTTCATGGGTAAGCGAATTGCATTGACGGTTTGTGAGGACTTGTGGGACATCGGACCCCGGCCAATGTACCGCCTTCATCCGATGGAACAACTGGCAAAGGAGTCCCCCGACCTGATTATTAACATCTCCGCATCCCCGTTTTCGTGGAACCGATGCGGGGAACGCCTCTCCACATTTGCCGAAAATGCCCGGCGTTATAATCTGCCTGTTTTCCTGGTGAACCAGCTGGGGGCGCATGCCGAGCTGATCTTCGACGGCGGTTCAGCCGCATTCAACGCGGGCGGCGGACTGGCAGGGCACTTTGAACCGTTTGAGGAGGGACTGCGGTTGTATGACCTGAATGCCCTTGGGGGAGGACCGGGCTCCGACAAGGCCCATGCGGGCGATTCGGCCGCAGGTGCAGAAAACCTTTCGGGGGCAGGCCCCGGGCAGGTCTCTGTGGGCGATTCGGCCGCTGCCACGAATGGCCATACAGCGGCAGGCCCCGGGCAGGAAGAGAAAAAAAACGCCCTGCTCCTGGATGCCCTGGTTTTCGGATTGAAGGACTATTTCCGGAAAACCGGGCTAAAGAAGGCCATTCTGGGATTGTCTGGCGGACTGGATTCAGCGCTTACCCTCGTATTGGCCGAAATGGCCCTTGGAAAGGAAAATGTGTGGGCAGTTCTGATGCCTGGCCCGTTCAGCTCCGACCACAGTGTTCGTGATGCACTCACACTGGCAGGAAATCTGGGCGTCAGGCATGACATCCTTCCCATCGATCCGGTGGTGAACTCTGTGGAAGATTCCTTGCAGGCCTTTTTCGGAGACCTTCCCAGGGATATTGCAGAGGAGAATATCCAGGCAAGGGCCAGGGCAGTGCTGCTGATGGGACTGTCAAATAAGTTCGGACATATGCTTTTGAACACCTCCAATAAAAGCGAGGCAGCCGTGGGATACGGAACCCTTTACGGGGATATGTGCGGCGGACTGTCGGTCATCGGAGATCTATACAAGACTGAAGTATACAGTCTGGCAAGGTACATCAACAGGGAAAAAGAAATCATTCCCCGGAACACCATAGAAAAGCCCCCGTCGGCCGAGCTCAGGCCCGGGCAAAAAGACAGCGACTCACTTCCCGATTATGAAATACTGGACCCGGTCCTTTTCAACTACATAGAAATGGAGATGCATCCCGCCGGGATTATTGCTGCGGGACATGAAGCAGAATTGGTGAATAGGGTGGTGCGGCTGGTGAGTGCGAACGAGTTCAAACGCAAGCAGGCGCCCCCGGTGCTCAGGGTATCACAGAAAGGTTTTGGTGTCGGAAGGAGGATGCCGATCGTGGCAAAATATCCGGAAGGAACCGATTATCCGGAATCCACGGCCTGGCCGGAATGAAACGGGTTGGCCGGAATGTAACGGGTTAAGTCGTTACATTGATGGCTTCCACCGACTTGATCTCGGGAAGCGCCTTTTTTACCGCCTGCTCCACGCCTGATTTAAGGGTAAAAGTGCTCATGGGGCAGTGGCCACAGGTCCCGAGTAACTCGACCATCACCACATTGTCTTCGGTCAGTTCCACAAAACGGATGTTGCCTCCGTCGGCTTCCAGGTAAGGGCGAATCTGGGCAATTACATTCTCCACTTTTTGCTCGAGTTCAGCTTTGGCAGTTACAGACATAGTCTATGGTATTTTAATTTGGTTTGTGTAAAAATAATACAAATATATTTGGTGGCCAAAGAAAAAGATTTAATCGGTCTTTGGTTTTGGGGTCCACCACCGGGATGGGATTCAGGTCCGTCACCGGGCTGGGGTTCCGGGTCCCTCAGCGGGATCCCAGAACAATTCCCTGAAACGGACCACCTTGTCATCCTCCACTTCGATGTTTTCGCTTTCGAGCAATTGTTTCATTACGTTCGGACCTCCGAAAAAATGCTTTCCGGTCAGCATGCCGTTGCGGTTGACCACCCTGTGGGCTGGCACATAAACAGCCTGGCTGTGGCTTTGGTTCATGGCCCATCCGACCATCCTGGCCGAACCCCTGGCGCCCAGGTGACTGGCGATGGCACCATAGGATGTGACCCGGCCATGGGGGACCTGTCTGACTACTTCGTATACTTTCTCAAAAAATGATTGTTCCAAGGCTGAATCTAGGTGAATGCAAGGCTGAATCTAAGTGAATGCAAGGCTGAACCTCAGGTAATGTATGGGCAGGCCCTGCTCCAGAAACATTTTTTCATAATAGGTCCGCACCTGCTGTATCAATGGTTCCTCCAATTCTTTCTCCGAATATAGGTCGGTTGTGGAAAAGCCCGGTTTATGCCCGCCATCCCGTATGACGTCCAGGGTGTAATCGAACAGCATCCTGCTGTCGGTTTTCAGGTGGATGGGGCTTCCGGGCTTGAGAATCTGGCGGTAGCGCCTGAGAAACTGGGGCGATGTGAGGCGCTTCTTGCGCCTGGATTCCCGCGTCTGTGGATCGGGAAAACTAATCCAGATTCCGCTGACCTCTTCCTCTGCGAACATATAGGGAAGTCGTTCGGCCTGCATGCGCAGGAATGCGGCATTTGGGATGCCTTCCTCCAGGGCTTCCTTCGCCCCGGTCCAAATCCGGTCTCCTTTGATGTCGATACCGATGCAGTTGCATTCCGGGTAAGCCTTTGCCAGTCCGACTGTATACTCCCCCTTCCCGCAGCCTATCTCCAGCACGATCGGCCGGTCATTTTTAAAAAAGTCACGGCCCCATTTCCCCCGTAAATGAAAGTTGTCGACCGGGTGCCGTAGCTCCGGTTGCACGACATTGGTAAAGAAGTTGATATCGGCGAACTTTCTGAGCTTCTGCTTGGCCACCTGAACACGGTTTTGCCACCGGTCTGCTTACCGGTGAAGGATATAGGCTTCCTGGGTCACACTTTCCTTTACTGTCGGAAGGAGTCGCTCAGCTTCAGCCAGGTCGTAAAAAAAGCCGTAGGCTACCCTGTGATAGCCGGTTGCCGTCTGCATGAACACACTGGCCTGGGAGGCACCCTGTCCGCGAAGCCGTTCAGCGAACCCCTCTGCTGTTTCCCGATCAGGAAAGCTGCCGACAACGATGTAATATACCGGTCTGCCGGCTTCTGGCCTGGCAGGCGCAGCTTGTGGACTTGTTGGCTGGGCGGCGGGAGTGGTCTGATCCGCTGCTGGCCGTTCCGTTGCGGTTGCGCCGGCTTCATCCGCTGCCGTTTCCGTTTCCACTTCCGTTGCTGCCTCCGAATCCGTTGCTGCTACAGGGGGAGCGGTCAACTCCACGCGGGCAGTTGATTTTTCTGAGGAGGAGAACAAACCGCCTTCCCCGAAGAAGAAATTAAAGTTAAGTGCCAGGATGATGATGATTACAAGTAGTGGGACCACCGTATAGGCCAGCCACTTCATGGCGGAGGGAAGCTCCGGACTTTGCTGCTTGCCGGGACCTGCCTGTGGTTCTGTTTGCTGTGGTTTTTCCGGTGTCAGCGGACTGGCTGTAACCGGAGCAACATGCTGCTTCCCGTCCCCGGAAGCCTGTGCAGCAGGTTTCGCAGGCTCACTAACCGGGGGCATCCCTGCGGTATCCGTCAGGTAGTTCACCGAGGTGTCGGGCTCAAACACCAGGTCACCGTCTGGCGTGGTACTGAAGACGCCCACCTTTTCCATCTCGAACTTTTTGCCTGCATCCAGTACCTGTTTTACTTCCGCTACAAAATCCGCCAGATACTTTTCCACCTGTCCGACTTCCATCTTCTCCTTTTTGGAGATGTAGGCAAGCAGGGGGGAGTCCCCTTCTTGCTTGCCGGGGTTGAAGGCGATGGTTTTGGATGGGGATTCCACTTTCTGCATCTCCGGGACAAACCGGGCAGGATTGTAACGGGTGTAGAACTCCCCGAATCCGTTAAGGACCACTGCCTCATGGTCATACAGGAGTTCGCTGATGTAAATGCCAATCTTCATAAATGTTTTATTTTAAATGTTTTCACCCGCAGATCCTCTCCAGGTCTTCGGGGGTGTCAATGGCCAGGTTCTCCAGGCCGGTTTCGTTCACATAAATCTCAAAGCCGTTCTCTAACCACCGGAGCTGCTCGAGCGATTCAGCCTGTTCCAATGAACCTTGAGGGAGTTTTCCGATCTGCTCCAGGGTGGAGACCCGGTAACCGTACATCCCCAGGTGTTTATAGAACAAGCCCTTCTGAACCCACAGCTCCTGTGGAAGGTCCCGGTAGAAGGGGATGGGTGCCCTGCTGAAATAAAGGGCTTTTTTATCCTTCCCCACAACCACTTTTACGGTATTGTGGCTGAAAAGTTCTTCACTTTTTTCAATCTTCTTAACCAGGCTAGCGATCCGGCATTTTTTTTCTGCGAACAGGCCGATCAGCATCTCGATCTGCAGGGGACTGATAAAAGGTTCGTCCCCCTGGATATTGACCACCACATCCTCCGGCCCGAACCTGCCCCCGTTCGCGATTGACAATGCCTCCAGGCAACGGTCGGTACCACTGGGGTGTGCGGGGTCGGTCATGACGACCTTTCCGAAAGACTTCACGTGTGCATAGATCTCCGGGTGGTCGGTGGCCACAATGACCTCCGAAAGGGCGGTGCATTTGCATGCCTGCGCGTACACCCTGCTGATCATGGACCTGCCCTGAATTATTGCCAGGGGCTTGCCCGGGAACCGGGTGGATGCGTAACGAGCCGGAATGATGCCTATGACGTTCATGCTGTCTAAAACAATCCGTGGATCTCTGCGTCGATCTTCTGGATCACATGTCCGAGGTCCTGCTGGTTCTCACTAAATTTGATTGTGTCGACCGTGACGACCAGCAATTTACCCAGGTCGTATTTTTCGATCCACTCCTCGTACCGCTCGTTCAGCCTCTTCAGATAGTCCAGCCGGATAGAATTCTCGTATTCGCGTCCCCTTTTCTGAATCTGGCTTACCAGGGTGGGTACACTGGCCCGCAGGTAAATCAACAGGTCAGGCGGCTCGATAAAGGAGCTCATCAACTCAAACAGCCTGGAATAATTGTCAAAATCCCTGGACGCCATCAGTCCCATGGCATGCAGGTTGGGCGCAAAGATATAGGCGTCTTCGTAAATGGTCCGGTCCTGAATGACCGTTTTGTCCCCTTTCCGGATGTCGACAATCTGCCGGAACCTGCTGTTTAGAAAATAGATTTGCAGGTTGAAGGACCATCGCTGCATGTCTTCATAGAAATTGTTCAGGTAAGGATTGGTCTCTACATCTTCGTAATGGGCTTCCCATCCGTAATGTTTTGAAAGCAGGCCTGCCAGGGTGGTCTTCCCTGAACCGATGTTTCCGGCAATGGCAATGTGCA
>SLNU01000184.1 GCA_007132865.1 Bacteroidales bacterium
ACGGTCAATCACGCATTGGTTCAGATGCGCCTGCTGTTCCTTTTCTTTTCTCAGGTCCTTCACCTGGTCGCTGACCCTTTTGAACGACCCCCTCAGGTTTCCAAAATTCCTTTCCAGGCTGTGAATGTCAAAATTCCTTGTTGCGTCCATGTATTGGAAGCCGGTAAAAAACGCGGCCAGTTCATCATTCGTCCGGTTTACATACTTCATCAGGCTCCAGAACAGCCAACCACAGAGAGCCGCCAGGGCGATTAGTGTGAAAGGTAAAATAGGCCTGATAATGCCATATGCCAGGGCGGCCAGGCTGATTGCCAACAGCAATAGCCGGATGAATACAATCAGGGCAAAACGATTCCATATCATGGTGAATGCGGTTTTTTTAATATATCCTGTATTTTTTCAATTTCGCATACAAGGTCGCCCGGGTAATGCCCAGCGATTTTGCCACCCGTGTGAGGTTCCCCTTTCCCAGGTCAATGGCCTTTAGAATGGTTTGTTTTTCCATCTCCTGCAGGTTTAACAGCTCGGCCGGGGCAGCCTGAAATTGCGCCTGGAACAGAAAGTCTGCCGGCTTTAACACCAGGTTCTCTGTCAGGATTACTGCCTTTTCGATGGCATGCTTCAGCTCACGGACATTCCCCGGCCAGTGGTAGGATTTCAGTTTCATCAGGGCTTTATCCGACAAGGATAAGCCTGGCTTGCGGTATTTCATTGAAAAACCCCTGAGGAAGAAACGGCAAAACCCCTCAATATCGCCGGGGCGTTCGCGTAGCGGGGGAATATGCAGGGTGATGGTGTTGATCCGGTAGTACAGATCCTCCCGAAACCGATTGTTTTTGATCATCTCCTGCATCCTGGCATTGGTCGCTGAGATCAGCCGGATATCTACCGGCACAGCCTTTATGGCACCAACCGGCACCACCTCCCGTCGTTCCAGAACCGACAGCAGCTTTACCTGCATGGGCAAAGGGGTATTCCCGATCTCATCCAAAAACAATGTGCCCCCCGAAGCAAGTTCCAGTCTTCCCTTCCTGTCTTCCCGGGCATCGGTAAAGCTGCCTTTTTTGTGCCCGAAAAGCTCACTTTCAAAAAGGCTTTCTGGCAAGGATCCAAGGTCTACCGGCACCATCACCTCGTCCTTTCTTTTGGATTGCCAATGCACCTGCCGGGCGATGATCTCCTTACCGGTCCCATTTTCGCCGGTAATTAACACGTTCGCATCGGTCGGGGCAAGTTTTGCAATGGCCTCGTAAATACGCTGCATCGGGGCTGACTGGCATAAATGAAATGCCGGATTTTCCGCAGACTCCTCCCGTTCAACCCGGATCAGCGTTTGGAGCTGGCTGAGCTTTTTTTCGGAATTCCGGAGTTTCAGCAGGGTTTTCAGGTTGGCAATCAGCTTTTCCGGATTCCATGGCTTCAGAATAAAGTCCGCCGCCCCCTCCTTCATCCCCCTGACGGCCAGCTCCAGATCTCCGAATGCTGTCATCAGCACGACCAGCACTTCCTCATCAACTTCCCTGATTTTCCTGAGCCAATGCAGTCCCTCCGATCCGTCCCGCGCACCCTGCGTGAAGTTCATGTCCAACAGAACCAGATCAATTCCTCCGGCTTCCAGTTTGGGGACCAGGTCGCCGGGGGAAGAAAGCACCCGGACCGTGCTGAAGTCGTGTTTGAGCAGCAGATTCAGCGACTCCAGGATGTGCCTGTTATCATCCACAACCAATATGTTGCCTTCCCTGTACATGCAAATGGAGATTGATCGCTTACCGTGATGAGGGTGATGCCGGCGGCAATGCCTTGACAAAGATACTAAATGTATATTTTTTAAACACTTAAATGCATTATTTTTATACACATTTTTACTAACAGATTTTTCGTCGGATGATTTAACCTATTGAATTACAGTATTTTTTTATATTTGGCAAGTGGTTTGCTTTTTTCAGCACAACAAGGCAAGCAAAACAAGACAAGCATGATACGAAACTACATCAAAATCGCCTGGAGAAACATCACCAGGCAAAGGTGGGCCAGCTTAATCAATATATTCGGACTGGCGGTAGGCATGACCGCATCCATCCTGCTTTATATATATATATCCTACGAAACGAGCTTTGATCGCTTCCATGATAACGGGCAAAAGGTATACCGGCTGGTATCGCATTTCAGCGGGCCGCATACCGATGTGCTTCCGCGGGCATTTCCCCAGCTTGCGGAGCTGGCAAAGGAAAAATCACCCCTCGTTTCTGGTTACTGCCGGGTAAAAAACGAAAACACCACCATCACCCTTGATGACCAAACATTTGGCGGGGTCGTCACCCTAATGGTGGACGATAGTTTTCCGGAATTCTTCAGCTTTCCCGCCCAACAGGGGGACCTTGCCCAGACACTGGCCGATCCGACAAGTATCGCCATCAGCCAGGAGCTGGCAGAGCGGCTGTTCGGGGAGGAGGATCCCATCAACCAGACGATGCAAATATCCAAAGCGGCGTATGATGAGGAGCTCGAACGCTGGTCCACCCGCCTCGACCCGGTCCGCGTCGGCGCCGTACTGCAACCCATGCCCAAAAACACCCAC
>SLNU01000046.1 GCA_007132865.1 Bacteroidales bacterium
AGGCCAGGATATTGGTCGTAGACGATGAGCAGAGCAACATTGTGATGGTCGCCGCCCTGCTGGAAACGCTCGGACTGGAAAGCACGGGCGCAGAAAATGGCAGCAAGGCGCTGGAGCTGTTGGAGAAAGACCGTCCAGAGCTGGTGCTGCTCGATACCCGCATGCCGGGGATGGACGGGCTCGAGGTGCTTAAGCAAATCAAGGCCGATGCCCGGCTCAGGAATATCCCCGTGCTGGCATATACCGCCTCCCGGCCCAATTCCATTGATGACCCGGCAGTGAAGCTGTTTGACGGCTTTCTCATAAAACCAATTAGCATAAAGACAGTCACTGAAGAACTGGCAAAACATCTGAAGCACAGTGTTTTCTGGCAGGAGGGTTTGTCAGGCACGGAAGAATTGGGCAGGCAGGGCACAGAGTTGGATCGGCATAGAACTGGAGGACCGGACCGGCAGGGCACAGAGTCGGATCGGCATAGAACTGGAGGACCGGACCGGCAGGGCACAGAGTCGGATCGGCACGAAGACTTGCGCGGGCAGTTGCCCGGGATTGCCAGGGAGCTGCGTGAAACCTTCATGCCACAATGGGAGCAGATCAAGGACCACCTGGTCATCTTCCGCATCGAGGCATTCGCCGCCCAACTGAAGACATTCGCAGAGGAAAGAAATTTTCCCTTCCTGATGGCTTATGCCGAAAAGCTTTTGCAGGAAGCCGAGTATTTCGACATCGAGGCACTGAGGGAAAGTCTCGCAGCTTTCCCGGAAAAAATCAGAACCATTGAACGTCATTAATACAAGCGGATGGTTACTTTAGAACCCCTTCCAAATTGGTCCCTGGCGTTCTTGCTTTTGCAGTTCGCAGTCGGAATCTTCATGTTAATGCTGGCCGGCTATGCCTTTCTGAAACCCCGGCGAAGCTGGACCATGGCATATGCCTGGTTGTGTATTTTTGTCAGTATTTACGCCACATTCTACGGACTGGAGATCATCAGCCACACGCTTGAAAGGGCCTTATTCTGGAGCAAACTGCAATACCTTGGCATTGCTTCCCTCCCCGCACTGGCGCTGATTTTTGCCATTCAGTTTACCGGTCACCGACACTGGCTGAGTGGGTGGCGCATCTTCATCCCCTGGGCGATTCCCCTGACCACATTTCTGTTAAAAGTCACTGACAGCCTGCACGGACTCGTGTACAGCGAGGTTTCGGCAGAGGTGCTCAAAGGACTACTGGTACTTGACATCCAGGCGGGACCATGGTACTGGATACATGTCGCGTATATCAACCTGGCCATTCTTATCGCCGTAATACTGATGGTCAGGCAACTGCTGATCGCCACCGAAACCTTCCGTGCCCAGGCGGTGATCCTGCTGCTGGGCGCACTGGCACCCTGGTTCGGGCACCTGATTTACCTGACGGGGGGGTCCTACCTCGGACTCGATATGTCGCCTTTCTTCTTTTCGGTATTCGGACTGATGGTGGCCATCGGCATTTACCGCTACGGGCTTTTCGACCTGGCACCCATTGCCAGGGAGCATGTGTTCGAAGATCTGCTGGATGCCATTGTGGTGGTCGACCCCAATGACCGGGTGGTGGACCTGAACACGATGGCCCTAAAGCTGTTCCCGCAGAATCCGGGGACCATCACGGGTAGGTCTGCCACGGATTTCTTCCAGGCCCATCCGACAATAATACAATTCCTGAAAAAGAAAAAACCAAGCGCTGAAATATCGGTAAAGGAGAGAGACAGGGAGCTGGTGTTCCAGGTTGAGAGAAGTCCGGTGTACAACAAAAAACAGACTCTGCTGGGCCATATTCTTTCGTTTAAGAACATCACCTCAATCAAGCAATCGGAGGCCGCCCTGATACAGGCTAAAAAGCAGGCCGAGTTTGCCAACCGGGCGAAAAGTGAGTTTCTGGCCAATATGAGTCACGAGATCCGCACGCCGATGAATGCCATCCTCGGATTTACGGAAGCCTTGTCTGGACAGCTGAATGAGCCCAAACATAAGAAGATGATCGAATCGGTGGCCGCGGGCGGAAAGCTGCTGATGTCGTTGCTGAACGACCTGCTCGACCTTTCCAAGATCGAATCCGGACAGTTGGTGATGCACCCACGGCACGTGAACTTGCCGGGCATTGCCGAAGAGATCCGCACCCTGTTTGGGGATGCCATCGAAAAGAAGGGGCTGGAAATGCACCTGGAAATTTCACCGGATTTCCCTGCCAGTCTGCACCTGGACGAGGTGCGCATCCGGCAGGTATTCTTCAACCTGGTGGGCAATGCCGTCAAGTTCACTCACGAAGGGCATGTCAGGATATATCTTGGTTTTGACGCAGATAAAAACCACATTGGAAGTTTGGTCATAAGGGTGGAAGATACCGGAATCGGCATCCCCGAAAACATTCAAAAAGAAATCTTTAAGCCTTTTGTCCAGCAGGGCGGGGCGCTCACAAAGCAGTATGGGGGAACGGGACTCGGACTGACCATCTCGCGGCGGCTGGTGGAGAAAATGAAGGGCAAGCTGGAAGTGGAAAGCAAGCCCGGGAAAGGTTCCATCTTTACGATTGTGATCCCC
>SLNU01000344.1 GCA_007132865.1 Bacteroidales bacterium
GCGAGTGCAAGCACCAGCACCAGAGCCGCTCTGACAGCCGCCCATTTTGCGATATATATGAATTTGGTCATTCGGAATATTTTGGTCACTGTTCTTGCGGCAAAAGCCGTGCCTGATTTTACTTTCCGTCGGATGGGTTTTGCCCCGGTTTGATGGTGCTTGTTCCGGTTGGATAGCCTTTGCCCCAAAGGTAATTATTTTGTTCCGGTATGCCCGAATCCGCCTCCGCCCCTGGCAGTTTCGTTCAGGCTGGTTGTTTCCTTCAGCACGGCCCGTTCGTGACGTGAGATGATCATCTGGGCGATCCGGTCACCGCTTTGGACCTCGTAGTTCTCGCCTGACAGATTGACGAGTATTACCTTTATCTCACCCCGGTAATCCGCATCGATTGTACCTGGGCTGTTCAGCACCGTAATCCCCTTTTTTGCTGCAAGTCCGCTTCTGGGCCTGACCTGCGCCTCAAACCCGGCCGGCAGCTCAATAAACAGGCCCGTGCCAATCAGTGCACGCTCGAGCGGCTTGATAATTACGGGCTCTTCAAGGGAGGCACGAAGGTCCATGCCTGCTGAAAAAGCGGTCTCATAAGCCGGCAAGGGATTATCCGACTGATTTACAATTTTGATTTCCATTGCTTGGTTTAAAGAAGGATCCGGTACTTAGTTTAAGGAAGGATCCAGGTCACCGCCAACCTGATATTCGTCGGTCTGTTCGTCTTCGACCGGCTGCTCTGCCAGCAACTGGATTTCCTTATGAAACAGAATGTTTTGCATTCCGTTTATAATGGGGGTAATGTCGCGGCTGTTGTTGCTTAAAAGGATAAGCGTGGCGTCGTCATCGACAAAGCGCTTGAAGGAGGTCCGGAATCCATTCCAACGTCCCGGATGGTGGACCACCTTTTTATCGAGAAAGCTTTGTAGCCGCCAGCCCTGGCCGTAGCTTACCGTTCTCCCGTTCTGAAGTGTGGCCGGTTCAAAGGCTTGTGCCCATTTTTCCTCAGAAAGGAGCTTGCCTTCACAAATGGACCGGTCCCAGATGAAAAGGTCAATCACCGTGGAATAGATGCCTTTGTCGCCAAACACCCCGTCGTGCACCACATCCCCATTGGCAATGAATGACCTGCGCCCGGCCCTGAAGCCAAGCGCACTGGTCGCTGCCAGCGGATGCTGGGTGTGTGGGTTGTACACAAAGGTGTTGTTCATACCCAGCGGCTCAAAGATGCGCTGGTGCACGAATTCCGGGAACGGCAGTCCGGAAACCCGTTCGACCAAAAGGGCCAGAAAAGCATAGCCAGTGTTTGAATAACCGAACCTTGTCCCGGCCCGGAAATTTCTTCCCGGCTGATGCCGGATGAAAAGGTTCAGGACGTCTTCGTTGGTGGGTGGGTGCTCAGGCTTCCAGTGGCGTTCGACAAGGTACATGTAGTTCTGTATCCCTGAAGTATGGTTCAGGAAATGACGGATGGTCATGTCCGGATAGGGAAACCCCTCAATATGTGCTGCCACCGGGTCATCTATGTGCAGCATCCGCTCTTCCTGTAAAAGCAGGATGGCGGCGGCGGTAAATGTTTTTGTAATGCTTGCCAGCTGAAAAGGTGTTTCCAGATCAAGGTCCGTTTGACTGCGAAAATCAGCATAACCGAAATGCTCCTGGTAAAGGATAATGCCATTGCGAGCTACGAGCGCCGTGCCGTTGAAGCGGCTTTGCTGCAGGTGCTCCCTGAAAGAGGCGTCATAGAAAGCAAGTTCCTCCTGGGAAAAGAGCGGCGGGGGCAGCGTTTCTTCGGTCACCTCTCCGGCATGGGCCTGGTTCCCGGCCTGATAGGACTGGAAGGCGAAATTCGTGACGCCAATGAGGGATAGGACAATAAGTATAAACAACAATGATCTCAGGCGAAAGGTCCCGGATCTGGGTGAAAAGGCATTCATATATTAGTGATAAACAGGATGATCCCGTAATTTTTACGTAAAACTAAACGCAAAGATAGTGAATTCTGGATACTTACACCCCGCAGCGGCGTCAGTTCGTTCTTTTTAACAATCCGGTCAGGGCGTCGCTGCCAACTTCCGGGCTGCATCACCCCCGTCGGAACCCGGCTAAATGCCTTAACACCAGGTGTCGAGCCCGACAGGTGTGTGGTACCTGGATAGCTCTGTCTGATGTGTCACTGACGGGATTTCTGACAGAGGTATATCTGCGGGATTGCCGAACCGAAACCGATATGTACGTAGTTTTTGTTGGTTTGGGTGGCCGCCATTTCACAAAGCCGGAAAAACAATTTGGAGAAATAAAAAAATTCATTACTTTTGCATGCTCAAACGCATATTGGCGTTTGCAACATTCCTCCTTAGCTCAGTTGGTTAGAGCATCTGACTGTTAATCAGAGGGTCCCAGGTTCAAGTCCTGGAGGGGGAGCCAGATATAAAGAAAAAAGGGTTATACTTTGATAGTATGGCCCTTTTTTGTTGGTTGCCGATGGTATTTGTCAAGAATCCCCAGGCAGGCCTAAACGAACTGGAAAGATTTGTATATTTGTGTGAATCACATTGTCATGACTTCCAAGGA
>SLNU01000348.1 GCA_007132865.1 Bacteroidales bacterium
AACTGGCCTGCCATGCCCCTGGGGCATTGTGTTCATAAAGAACGTGCGCGCCTCGTTGACAATTTCTTGACGCGCCTTTATGGCTGTCTCCACCGTCTGCGCTGCCGCGTGAATGGCCTGGTTCGCTTTAATCGCGCGACCGGCGAAGCGTTCAATACACAGCGCGCGCACCTCGGTCACGGCGGCGGGTATAAGTTCGTTGATACGCGTTTGCGCGGTGTCAACCATGTTGTTCATGCGCGGCCCCATCAGTTTGTGCCGCGTTTTCAGGTCGGCGGCCCGCTCGGCGGCCTCAACTGCGTGATCAATATCAACTGTGGGGTCAGCCGCCACGGCCTCGGCCTCGGCAAGTTTATTTTCCAGCTCGACAATGTCGTTTTGTGCGCCTCGGATAACGCTAATTGCCTCGGCCAGTTCATTAACGGCGGGCATCGTCTTGGGTGGGCTCTTCGTTTTCGTTGTCATAAGTCAATTCTCCTTTATGCGTTGTTGTTGCCGTCGTGCGGCGTTGTTACTTTCCTAATCTCTTGATCCACCTCTTCAGGGGTGTAATATCCGTCATCATCGCCATCTTCGTCTGCAAAATATTTATCGGTCATATCGTGTCTCCAGTGGTTCGTTGCGGGCGACGCCAGCCATGCCAGCGCCGCCCATGGGGTTCGTTATGCATGCGCCAGGGCGCGGCTACGTCGTGCATTTACAGGGTGCAAGTGTGGATATTCCACATACGCGCGCTTGCCTGCCTCCGAAGCGCGTACACCGTCACGCTGCTGGATAAAGGCGACGGCCTCGGCCCAGTCGCGCGGCTCTGATCCGGTCGCGGGTGCGGCGGGGCCAGGGTGCGTCTGCGCGGGCGTCGTGCCTCGGCGGTTCGCCGGTGGTGTGGGCGGCCCATTGCCGGTGCCTCTTGCGGCTACAGGGTGCAGGTGCGAAAATTCTTTCATGCACACGCGCCCGGCCTGCGACAAGGAAATGCCGTCACGCTTCGCAACAAGCGCCAGTGCCTCCGACCAGTCGCGCGGGCCTGATCCGGTCGGCATCGCGCCTGACATGCCATCGGCAACACCAGCGCCCAGTTCGGCATCAATGGCCTGCGCCAGTATGCGGATCGCCGGGTTACTGTCGTAAATGGCCAGCTCGCGCGCGGCGGGGTCAGTCCGCAACAGTTCTTCTAGTCCTTTCATAAAAACACCTCCTATCTGTCCAGTGGCGCGTTATTGCGCCGGTCGTGCGGCGTGTCGCCGTCGGTGCGTTCCAGGTGAATTATGTTCCCGTGTTGGTCTCGTATCGGCTTGTCCAGCGGGATACCCTGCGCAACACGCGCGACGGTCTCCCACAAAATCAAATTGCTCTCGTGATCCATGCTCAAAATATCGGGGTACATGGTCTGTCTCCTATAGGCTGAAGGTTTGCAGGTGGTCATGGAGTCGGCTCATCGCTACGTCAATCTCGGCGTTCACTTGATCCACAGCACCATGGTCAATGTATTTGTTCATTGCGCTCGTAATCAGTTTCCCGGCTTGATCGTCATCCAATGCCTCCCATTGAAAACCGCTACTTTTCCCGGCTTCAACGCTGTAGGGTATTCCGAAGCGCTCACCATCGCCAGCGTTTAATCCGACGCGCTCACACTCGAAGTCTACGGGGCACCATTCGCGTATATCTCGAACGGCAGTCTCCATGATCTGCATACCAGCGGCATCGTAATCTCCGAAGTACAAAACAACGGGCATCACGTCGTATTTTCGGGCGGCGGCGGCCAGGTCGCGCGCGCAGCGCTCCTTATAGTGAAGTGAAGGCGCGCCTTTGAACGGTCTCAGGTGGATCGGTGTGTTTTGGGTGTAGTGGAAGAATTGCCCACTCATGGCCTGCGCCTCATACCACAACTCCACATAGTAGTATTGCCGGTGCCAGTGATCTACCGGACAGGCAACACATTCACCACGCCGTAGCGCCTCGGCCCATTCCCGGGTCGTTATGTACTCTCCACCATGCTCGTATACCACGCGGGAATCATCGCGCAGACTATCACGTCGCCATTCTTTATATTCATGGCGGCGCGCGCGGGCGAATGTAGCCACAAACTTGTCATAATCAGCCTTGTCGGCGTACAGCTTGTCTTGATACAGACGATAGAATAACCAGCGCGTTGATACCTGGTAGGGTACGCTGTTGACGTGTTCCCAGCCCGCGTCAAGAATGGCCCGCGTCTTGGCTTGCGGTCTATACTGTTTTGTGGGCTTGCCTTCAAAGTTCATTTTGCCTCCCTTTCCACGCGTTCCCACCACAATGACCACAATTCACTATTGCTCAGGGTATGCGGCGGTACGTCTGGCAAGTCATCGCCGTCGGTCGGTTGCCATGACGTTATATATATGCGGTACTTTTGCGCCGCGTCCGGATCGCTGGTCAGGGGGCGACGCTGATCAAGGTCTCTGGCGGCGGCCTGGTTGGCTTGCGGTCTGGACAGCCCTGCATCAAACTCCATGATACTGGCTCTCTCCAGTACGGCATCCGGGTCATGCTGTTTTTTTTCAGGGGTCGTGCTATGTCCGCTAG
>SLNU01000109.1 GCA_007132865.1 Bacteroidales bacterium
CCTTTCAGGACAACCTGAAGCATTCGTTGATGGAGGCATGGAATGACTTCCGGAAAATGTTTGGCTATTTGCTGTTCGGTGTGCTTGCCGGCGCGTTGATCTACGGGTTTGTCCCCGGGGAGATGATTATGCGGATAGCCGGACCCGGGAACCTCTTCGCGATCCCAGTGGCTGCTGTAATAGGGATCCCCCTGTTTCTCCGCGCCGAGTCAGCAATAGCCCTTGGTCTTGTGCTCATGGAAAGCGGGATGGGCGCCGGGGCGGCGATTGCACTGATTATCGGTGCTTCGGGCATGGCCATTCCGGAGGTAAGCTTACTGGCAGGGATATTCCGGAAAAGACTGGTGGTGGCTGTGGTGTCGGTGGTGTTCCTTACGGCCGTGCTTGGCGGGATTATGTTTCAAATGATTTATTAGTCAGAGTGAAACGGTTCCCAGTTTTTTGCCAGTCCGCCTATCCCGGTTTCCCTATAGGCCACCTGGATGTCCTTCCCTGTTTCAGCCATGGTCCTTACCGCCTTGTCAAACGAAATCTTGTGGCCACCATCCGACGACAAAGCATATACGGCGCAGGAATAAGCCTTGCTGGCCGCTATGGCATTGCGTTCAATGCAAGGGATCTGCACATATCCCAGTACCGGGTCGCAAGTGAGTCCGAGATTATGCTCCATGCCCATCTCCGCGGCATACTCGATCTGGGTGGGGGACCCTCCGAGGATCTGGGCCATGGCGGCGGAGGCCATGGCGCAGGCCGTGCCGATCTCGCCCTGGCAGCCCACTTCTGCCCCTGATATGGAGGCATTGGTCTTCACCAGGTTGGCGATGAGGCCCGCCGTCGCCAGTCCGCGCAATATCTTGTTCTCATTCAGGTGCTCGTCCCGGTTCAGATAGAACAACACCGCCGGCAATACCCCTGAGGAGCCGCATGTGGGGGCCGTAACAATATGTCCGCCTGCTGCATTCTCCTCTGAAACGGCCAGTGCAAACGCAAAAAGCAGTCCGATGTTCCGAATGGTGCCATGGGTATTCAGGGCCTTGGTGTATTGGGCGGATGCCCTGCGGCCCAGCTTAATCGGACCCGGAAGCACACCTTCGTTGTCGATGCCCCGTTTGATGGTGTCTTTCATGGTCATCCAGGCATCATGCAAAAACGACCAGATTTCAGGACCCTCATTGTCCTCGACAAACTCCCAGAGAGATTTGCCTTCCCGCTTGCACCAATTCAGGATGTCTGCCATCTGGTTCAGTTCGTACAGGGGACTGCTGTTCAGTATCCCGCTTTTGTCCCGCAAATCCCCGCCACCAATGCTGTAAACCTCCCAACTGTCTGCCGGGCCGGCCTGGTCTTCGTCAAACGCTTCAAACAACATCCCGTTTGGGTGCAGCGGCAGTTGCTCCGTGTCTTTCCAGACAATCTCCAGGTCATTGGGCATAAAGGCTTTTTTCAGGGCAAGGTCCGTGCCATGCCCTTTTCCGGTAAGGGAAAGACTGCCATAAAGGCTCACCCGGAAACGGTGGCGGCTGGGGTGGCGCTGGACGAACATTTCAGCTGCCAGGCCCGGTCCAATTGTATGGCTACTGGAAGGTCCATAGCCGATCTTGAAAATTTCACGGATTGAATGCATGCCCATAACCCGAAGTTCATTGGTTTTCGGCAGCAAAGATACGAAATAAAGGAGGTCTGGGTTGCAGGGCATACCCCTGCTTCACGCAGGCATGCAAAATGGTTATTTACCGGGGAATCTTTTATTCAGGGCGTGCTCCCTGTACTGAAAGATCTCCCTGAGTTTTTTGCGTATAATCAGTCGGTTCGCGATCCTTCCAAGTATTCCAAAGGGGGGTTTGTAGGTGACAATGTCACGCATTAAAACCCCGCCTTCGGCAGGCTCCAGGTGGTGTTCGTGGTGCCAGAGGGTATAGGGTCCGACTCTTTGTTCGTCCACGAAATACCGCATCTCCTGCACATGGGTGATCTCCGTGACCCAGGTGGTCTTTATGCCCAGCAACGGCTTCACGGAATAGGTGATTATCATGCCCGGATACATTTTTTCAGGCAGTCCCTCGGAGACTACCTCAAAGCCCATGGTCTCCGGGGTGATGTTCTTCAGGTTAGATGGGTTGGAAATGAAAGCCCAGGCCTCTTCCAGGCTGGTCGGAAGGAAATGGCTGGTATGTATTTGGTAAACGCCCATGATTTAAATCTTAACTGAGGACATGCCCCCGTCCACGTGCAATACCTGTCCGGTGATCCAGGTGGCTGCATCCGACAATAAAAATGCAGCCATGGCGGCGATGTCGTCGGGACTTCCGATCCGTTTCATCGGGTGGCGTTGGTCGTTGGCTACCCTTTTTTGCTCACTGTTTAGCAGGAATGAGGCCAGCGGGGTATCGGTGATGGACGGGGCGATGCAATTGACCCGTATCCTGGGTGCCAGCTCAGCTGCCAGTGACCTTGTCAGGCCTTCCACGGCCCCCTTGGAGGAAGAGACCAGGCTGTGGAAGCTGAAACCAGTGCTTACGGCCACTGTGGAGAAAAATACCATGGATGCTGTGGGCGCC
>SLNU01000166.1 GCA_007132865.1 Bacteroidales bacterium
CAGAAAGGGTAATGAAAAAACAAAGGGAGGTTTGTTGCTGCCTCCCGGTGTTGAGGAAAAGCGTCAGGTTCAGTGGGGTTACGTAATCAAAATAGGCCCGGGCTATCCAATACCCAGCACTACCGAAATAGATGAGCCTTGGAAGGATCAAGTTGAGCAAACCCGATACATATCCTTGCAGGCCAAGGAAGGTGATCTTGCAGTTTACATTCAAGACAATGGTGTAGAAATAGAATTCAACAAGGAAAAATACTTGATCTTACCCCATTCGGCCATCCTTATGCTAATAAGAGACGAAACCCTTTTTTCTTAAAAAACAATAGAAAGGCAAGCCAGCCCTGACGAAGACTTGCCTTAAAATTTAAGGAGTTTGTTGTAATCTTCAACCCCACCATTGTCAAGACAAACCTCTATTATCTTCTTGCCAAGGTCACTTAGTTCTGGTTTGCGGAACTGGTCGAGTTCTTTCTTGAAAAAATCGAACAATATTTCAGCCCCCTTGTCGTAACCTTCGAACCCAACCTGCGGTTGCTTGTATGTTTTCAAGAACCTAGAGGGAATTTTGGAAGCCTCAATGGTAAGATATTCTAGCTCATAACCTAACAAATGACACCTTGCCTGCGAAATTTGATCTTCCCTGAATTTGGTTGTTCTTCTGGTTAGGTATTCTCTCATTAGGAGCTGCGGTCTGAACCCTACCTTCCACACCCCAATATATTGGTTAGGGGTAAGTGCGTACCTGGTTCCACTTTTTGAAGCAATTTGCTCAAGTAATAGATTGGCATGGTTAATCATCTTTCCAGTTGCAAATGGCCAATAGGAACCAACGCCCTCGCTTTCCATACCAGCATGTCCTGATGCTACGATACTTGGATTGGCATGTCCCCTTGGCGACACAAGCCTCCAGAGCCAAGCAAGGGCTGGTGGCAAGATATGAAACAGCCCCATAATTCCATAACTGGGTTTTTCGGCAGAGCACGGGGGGGTTCTTACCCCAAAGCTGCGAACATCAATGTTGACAGGTTTGCTGATAACCCCTTCGAACATATCGCGTGGGACAACGACCCGTGGATTTGGGCATGGTTTGCCCGGAGCATCCTCTATATGATTCCAAATAAGGGCAGTACCACCGGGGTTGGTCTGTATGTTGAAAAACAGCAATGGCTTTTTTGAGTTAATGGTAATTTTCTCCAGCTCGGGCTCGCAACCGTATCCAGTTATGTTATCGGTTCTAATAAACCAAGCGTTCTCTGCATCAACAAGCCTAATTCGACTACTCTCACTTTGTAGTTCTGGATGAACCAATGCCATATCGTCGGCAATTGGATTAAACCGGCAAAATCTGGGAATAGTTATTGCCCTTTTCTCACCTGTAATAATATTCGTACCAAGCAAAATTTCACCAGTTTTCTCGCGAACGATGTTCTGCAACATTTCACTCTTTCCTCCACCGCTTGCGCCTTCGTGCATGAAGCGTGTAATATTATCGTAGGGGCTGTGAGATTCAACGGCAGAGCAATGAGTTGTAACCCAACCCTCTTGCTCTCCCAAGGTTAGCAGAACACCGTAAATTCCCTTTTTGGCACTTGGCCCAGGATATAAATTGTAGGAAAAGATTTCGTAGCCATCATCTTTTCTGTTGTGAACCACAATTTGCTTCCCATTAAAATGGGTATGCCTAAATGGCGGAGCCACATATATTACTGCCGCGATTTCGGTTGCATCAATTTCTTCAATTTTCACAATTTTTTGAAGCATTGCCAAGCCCATTGCAAAAAACCCAGCATTGGCAGGTGCTATGGCCATACCATAAGGGCTATTTTCCATCAACCCTATCTTGAAATAAAAAACCGCTAAATCCTGGTTCTTGAGCCACTCGAAAGTCTCAGCTCTAAGATCATCAAATTCATAACCGAATCGCGAGGAGAACAACTCCTTGTCGGTTGGTTTATCGTCGCCAATAACCATGGTGTCAGGATCGCGCCTTCTCATATAGGTATCGGTGTAGTTTACCGAAATACCATTGCTAACCTTGTGGACAATGGCTTCAACAACTTCGCCCTTGCCAGGCACATCGTATTTCACCTCAAATTCCATTTTACCAGTTCCACCTAGGCTAGCCTCGGCCAATGATTCATAGCTTTCAAAAAGCTCTGCGCTTTTACAGGCAGTTAACAACTCTCTAGCTTCCTTTGGTATGGCTGCCGACGGGAAAATATTTTTCGTACTCATAGTGATTCTTTTAAGTTTAAATTTTAAAAAATAGAAGCTACTTGGTTAGAAAAAATTTACATTCTATATGTCTACTCAATTTCATTTTCCATAAAAAGGCCCAAAACTTGGGCGTCAATCCTTTTAGCGATGATTCGTTTTTCTCTATCCAAGAGATAAATTATTGGGGTAGCAAAGACATCGAATTTTTCTCTAAATCCAGATTCGTTGTGAGGATCTGTAACGTTAATCCAACTGTGAATCTGGTATTCTTCAATTGCGTTTAGCCATGATTGAGAATCTCCATCAAGGTTCATGGCAAAAACCTTTACTCC
>SLNU01000276.1 GCA_007132865.1 Bacteroidales bacterium
GGATGGTTTTATCATCACCATCCAGGCGGTACAGGTTGTATTCATCATTGTACTGGTCGGATGCGATATACAGCCTGCCGGTCCGGTCAATGGTCGGCCAAAGGTCCTTGCCCTCATAGTCGGTGAGCTGTTCAAAATTCCCGGACGTGATGTTGTATGAAAGGATATCCGGCCGATGGGCTCCTTTATACCGCTTTCGGTGGGCAAAACTAAGGCTCTCCCATGATTCCGTGAACAGCAGGGCTCCGGAAACCGGATGCTCCACCGCATGGTGCGGAATATTGAAGTAATGGTCAAATACCCGCCTGGGGGTTCCACCTGTTGCCGCGACCTTGTAAACCGTGGCCATGTTGTAGCGGGACGAATGAAAATAAATGTACCGGCTGTCCCACGACCAACTATCCACCAGATCTGCAGACTGGTGGAAAGTCAATTGGCGAATGTCTCCGCCGGCAGCAGGCATTACGAATACATTGGTATTGCCGTCGAGGGTTCCGGAAAAGGCAATCCATTGACCGTCGGGCGAGTAGCGTGGCAGAAACTCTCTTCCATCCATCGCCGTAATCCGGGAGGCGGTTCCACCTTCAACCGGAACCTTCCAGAGGTCATTTTCAAAGACAAAGACGATGGTTTGCGCATCTGGTGAAAGACTGGGATCGGAGGCGAACCGCAGTGTGGCAGATTCTCCGTGGGAAGCCTGGGCAAAGACAAGCAGGGCAGTAAAAACAATCAGTATCCGGAACATACACACAGGATTTGGGTGAATAAAAGGAGTAGGTTATGAAATGACTTAACGTGGCAGGTATTTGACGGTGGTAAATATAAGAAAAATGGTTCAGCCTGCGGGTTACACGGAATAAACCGGGTAATCTGTATAGCCGCGGGCTCCCCCATGGTAGAATGTCTCCTTGTCGGCTTCTTCCAGCGGCAGGCTCTGCCGGATGCGCTCCACCAGGTCCGGGTTTGAGATATAGGGTTTGCCAAAAGCGATAAGGTCAGCCTCTCCTTCTTCAAGCATGCTCCTGGCGGTGGCGGCAGTATGCCCGCCGCAGGATATCAGGCTGCCCTTCCATATCTTGCGGTAAAGCGGCACCACGCTTTTCCCGGGAACGGCCAATCGCTCTTTCTGATCCAGCCTTTCACTGATATGCAGGTAGGCCAACTTGTGGTCATTCAGCTTTTCCACCACATACCCATAAGTCCTATCCGGATCGGAGTCCCCCATCCCTTCCTTAAAGGGTTTGGGTGACAGCCGGATGCCCACCCTGCCCGGGTCCAAATGTTTCAATACTTCCCGGACCACCTCAAACAGGAAGGCGGACCGGTTCTCTATGCTTCCCCCATACCGGTCGGTTCGCCGGTTCGTCCCGTCCATCAGAAACTGGTCAATCAGGTAGGCATGTGCGGCATGGATCTCCACCCCGTCAAAACCGGCCTCCATGGCAAGCCGTGCTGCCTGTCCGAATTCTGCAATGGTTTCGCGAATCTCCGCTTGTGTCATTTCCCTTGAGCGTTCATACGGAAGCCTGCCCTGCGGGGTCAGCACAAGTCCGTCAGGCACCACAGGGGAGGCTGACAAGGGCGGCTGGCCGTCAGCTTGCAGCAAGCGGTGGGAGAAGGGCCCCACATGCCATAGCTGGAGAAAAATCTTCCCTTCAGCCTGGTGCACAGCTTTGGTTACTTCCTTCCATCCGTTCAGCTGTGCTTCGGTGTAACAACCCGGCGAGTTGGTGTATCCATAAGCACGCGGGGATATCTGGCTGCCCTCCGAAATAATCAATCCGGCTGAAGCCCGCTGACTGTAGTATTCTGCAATCATCGGGCTGGGTGCCAAAGCGGGATTCTCTGCTCTCCGCCTGGTCAGCGGGGCCATGACAATTCGGTTTGACAAGCGGGAGGAGCCGACCTCATATGGTTCAAAAAGCTTGTTCATTCAAGATCTTTTAATCAAAACAGATAAAAATAGATATTTTTCATTAAATGCTTTTGCAGATGTCTTTGAAAACCTGACAAAATTATTATAACGTATTTTTACGTCATAATAATAAAAACATTATATTCGCAGCAGAAAACAAGCCGGTGCTCAAACATGCTCCGGATATATGAACCATGAAAACAAGAAAAAAATGAAAGAAAAAGAATTAAAAGCCCTGGTAAAGGAAAAGTACGGCCTGATAGCAAAACAGTCTGAAGAAAACGGGAAACAGACGGCATGCTGCTGTATGCCTTCTGATTGCTGTGGCACCGATTATTCATTTATCGGGGAGGAATACGATGCACTGCCGGGGTATTCGGAGGATGCCGACCTGGGTCTTGGCTGCGGGGTTCCCACAGAGTATGCAGGTTTAAAGCCCGGACACAAGGTGCTGGACCTGGGAAGCGGCGCAGGCAATGACTGCTTTGTGGCCAGGGCCATTGTCGGAGAAACAGGATGGGTAACCGGTCTGGATTTCTCTGAAGAAATGCTTGAAAAAGCCCGCAAGAACCTGCAAAAAACGGGATTTGCAAACATGGAATTTGTTGCCGGGGATATTGA
>SLNU01000040.1 GCA_007132865.1 Bacteroidales bacterium
CGAGGAATACGATGAGTGGGGGAACCCCAATGACCCGGAGTACTACCATTATATGCTGTCATACTCCCCTTACGACAACCTGGCATACCAGGCCTATCCGAACCTCTATGTGACCTCTGGCTTGCATGACTCTCAGGTGCAGTACTTTGAGCCTACAAAATGGGTGGCCAAACTGAGGCAGTACCATACGGGTGACCAGGTCATCCTACTAGATACCAATATGGATGCGGGACATGGGGGTGCTTCCGGACGCTATCGCAGGCTCAGGGAGGTCGCACGTCAATATGCCTTCATCCTGGATCTGGCAGGTGTCTGGTGAACAGGATAGCGATCACGGGTCCGGAATCCACCGGGAAAAGCAGTCTGGCAAGGGACCTTGCCTTGTGTTTCCAGGATGTGTATGTCCCGGAGTATGCCCGGGAGTATATAGTCGGACTGAACCGGCCGTATACCCTGGAGGATATCCTGGAGATAGCCAAAGGCCAGCTGAGACAGGAAAGCGACTTGGCGCGTAATGCCAGGCGCTTTCTTTTCTGTGATACCGAGCTGATCGTCACCAAGATCTGGAGCCTGCACAAATATGGTCATTGCGACCCGTTCATACTGGAACACATTAAAAAGCACCCGTATGACCTTTACCTGCTGTGCGACATTGACCTGCCATGGGAGCCGGATGCGCAAAGAGAGCATCCGCAACTCAGGCAATACTTCTTTGACTGGTATAAAAGGGAGCTGGAGGAGTATGGGTTCCCTTATGCAGTGGTAAGCGGACAGTCCGGGCAGCGGCTGCAGAGCGCCATAAATGCACTTCGGGCGCATTTCCCGGAACTGGATGCAAAACCACCTGGGGCACCAATGAGCTTATAATGGAAACCGGATTAATCAGACAATACCTGCACCTGCACTTTATAGTGGTCCTGCTGGGGTTTACAGCCATCCTTGGAGCCCTGATCAGTATTCCGGCCATTGAGCTGGTATGGTACCGGATGCTACTGGCATTTGCCGGACTATGGGTTTACTTCGTCTGGAAAAAGATCCCTTACCGGCTATCGTTTAAGAAGCAGCTGCATCTTTATGGAATCGGACTCGTGGTGGCACTGCACTGGATCGCGTTTTTCCACGCCATCAATGTGAGCAATGTTTCCGTGACCCTGGGGGTGTTTGCCTCGGCAACGCTTTTTACGGCATTCCTGGAGCCCTTGTTGCAGAAAAGAAGCATCCTGATGCTGGAGGTGGTAGTCGGATTGGTCATCATCCTGGGAATCTACATCATCTTTCAGTATGAGTTCCATTACCTGGAAGGCATATTTTACTCGCTGATTGCGGCCTTCCTGAACGGCTTGTTCGCAGTGCTGAATCGCAACATCAGCATGCGACACCATCCGACAGTGATAAGCTTTTATGAAATGGTCGGGGGATTTGCCTTCATTACGGTTTTTCTCCTTGTTTCAGGCGGTTTCGGGTCGGGCTTGCCGGCGGTTTCGGGCATTGACCTGTTCTACCTGTTGCTACTGGGTCTGTTATGTACCTCATACGCTTTTACGGCCATCGTCCACATCATGAAACAGCTGTCGGCCTATACGGTGATTCTGGCCATCAACCTGGAGCCGGTTTACGGGATTCTGCTGGCGCTACTCTTTTTTCCGGAAGCAGAGCGCATGTCGGGTGGTTTCTATCTCGGGACGCTCATCATTCTCGCTTCCGTGTTGTCATATCCTTACATGAAGCGGAAATTCCGAAAAAAACTGGTCTGAATCGGATGGGGAGCCAAAGGCGATGAACGGCGGGTTTTGAAGATTTTCCTTGTTGTAAATCAGGGGTTTGTGGTCTAACAAATTATAGACTTCCCCGCCGGCCGCACGCAGGATGGCGTGTCCGGCTGCCGTATCCCACTCATAAATGGATGTACAGCGGGGATAAATGTTCATTCGGCCGTCGGCCATCTCACAAAACTTCAGCGAACTGCCAACGGCCCTGATTTCTGCACCCCCGTATCGTTCAGAAATCATATCGATCAGGTTTTGGGTTTTGGGTTCCCGGTGTGAGCGGCTGACCCCGATGACGACGCTGCCCGGAGATACACCCGCTTTTTTTTGTATACTCCCGTCTCCTTTCATCCCGCTCCACAGCTTGCCGGATACCGGTGCATATATAACTCCCAGGACAGGCTGGCCGTTCTCAATCAATGCGATATTGACGGTGAACTCGCCGCTGCCCGAGAGGAACTCTCTGGTACCATCCAACGGATCTACCAACCAGACCTTCTGCCATGATTTTCTTTTTGAAAAAACTTCCTGCGGCGTCTCTTCGCTAATGACCGGGTAGTGGGTGCTTTTCAAGTGCCCCATAATGACTCGGTTGGCATCCTGGTCTGCCTGTGTTACGGGGGATCCGTCTGGCTTGCTGATCACTTTCACAGGAGAGCGGTACACCTTCATGATGGCCTGCCCGGCTTGCAGGGCCGCCTGGATTGCAATATGTTTTAATGTGTCAGGCATGGGGGGACAAATATAACAATGATTGCCGTCTAAATATAGCAATGATTGATTGTTAATGGAAACAATTTGTCCCCGTGCTTGTTTATTGGAACACGCGGGTTCTTGCGGCAGGAGCGAATCATACGGCCGGCAGATAAGAATCGTACGGCAGATACGAATCATAAATAACATTAATCTGAATATACATGGGAAAATCGACAATGCTTATGAAAGGTGTGGCCCTGGTGCTTATACTGGGCGTTTTGCTGCTGATCAATATGACCATTGCTGTTGCGGGACACCCCAAAACCTTGCATGATTTCAAAGTGGAGGATGTGTATGGGGATCAGTTCGACCTGGCAAGCCTGAAAGGGAAAAAGGTGATGGTGGTAAATACCGCCTCAAAATGCGGACTTACCCCGCAGTATGAGGATCTGGAAGGTCTTTATCGGGAATATGCCGATCAGGGATTTGTGGTCATTGGCTTTCCGGCCAACAATTTCAGTAACCAGGAACCCGGCACCAATGAGGAGATTATTGAATTCTGCCAGAGCAACTTCGGAGTTAGCTTCCCGATGATGTCGAAGATATCGGTCCGGGGCGAGGATATGGCGCCGGTGTATCGCTGGCTGACCCAAAAATCCCAGAACGGGAAAATGGACTCGGAAATTAGCTGGAATTTTCAGAAATACCTGATCGATGAGCAGGGTCACCTGGTGGACGTGCTTAATCCGAGGGAAAGTCCCCGTTCTGAGAAGGTCCTGAACTGGCTAAACAACTAAACGTCGATGTTCGCGTATTTGGCATTCTTCTCTATGAATGCCCGGCGCGGAGGAACTTCATCGCCCATCAGCATAGAAAAAGTGCGGTCTGCCTCGGCCGCATTTTCTATATCCACCTGACGCAGTTTCCGGTACTCAGGATTCATTGTGGTTTCCCATAATTGCTCAGCATTCATCTCTCCAAGACCTTTATAGCGCTGCATGGAGATGCCTGTTTCCTTTCCTCCGCCCGATAATTCCGCAACGATCTGTTTCCGTTCCTCGTCATTCCATGCATAACGCTCTTCCTTGCCTTTCCTTATCAGATAGAAGGGCGGGGTAGCGATGTATATGTGTCCGAGCTCTATCATCTCTTTCATATACCGGAAAAAGAAGGTCAGGATCAGGGTGGCGATGTGGCTGCCATCCACGTCGGCATCGGTCATGATGATTACCTTGTGGTATCGAAGGCGGTCCATGTTGAGGGCCTTGGTGTCCTCTTCCGTTCCGACCGACAGTCCCAGCGCAGTATAGATGGTTTTGATCTCTTCGTTCTCAAAGATACGGTGGGGCATGGCCTTTTCGACATTCAGGATCTTTCCCCGGAGGGGAAGGATGGCCTGGAACTTCCTGTCGCGTCCCTGCTTGGCTGTTCCCCCTGCAGAGTCTCCCTCCACCAGGAATATCTCACAGTTTTCGGGGTTCTTTTCCGAACAGTCGGCCAGTTTGCCTGGCAGTCCGGTGTTTGAAAGTACGTTCTTGCGCTGCACCAGTTCCCTTGCCTTGCGGGCGGCATGGCGCGCCGTGGCAGCCAGGATTACCTTGTTTACAATGGTCCTGGCCTCTTTGGGATTCTCCTCCAGGTAATAGGACAACATTTCACTGACGGCCTGGTCTACGGCACCGCTAACCTCGGAGTTGCCCAGCTTCGTTTTGGTCTGCCCCTCAAACTGCGGCTCGGCCACTTTCACCGAGATCACTGCAGTGAGTCCCTCGCGGAAGTCATCCCCATTGATCTCGAACTTGAGTTTTGACAGCAAGCCGGATTTGTCGGCATAAGACTTCAGCGTGCGCGTCAGCGCCCTGCGGAACCCGGCCAGGTGTGTACCCCCCTCTATGGTGTTGATGTTGTTGACGTAAGACTGAACGTTCTCGGTGAAGGAGGAGTTGTACTGCATGGCCACTTCCACCGGGATCCCCGCTTTATCCGACTCCATGCATATGGGTTCGTCGATCAGCTTCTCCCGGTTTACATCCAGGTAAGTGACAAACTCTTTCAGTCCTTCGCTGGAAAAAAAATCTTCCTTCAGGTACTCCCCGTTTTCATCCTTTTCACGCATGTCAGTAATGGAAAGGCGAACGCCCTTGTTCAGGAAAGATAACTCGCGCAATCTCCCGGACAGGATGTCGTAACTGAAAGTAGTGACCTGGAATATGGTGTCGTCCGGGTAAAAGGTAACCTCGGTACCGGACCGATCGGTGGTACCAATCTCCCTGACCGGGAACATCGGTTTGCCCTTTTGGTATTCCTGGGTGAACACTTTGCCACCCCGGTAAACCACAACTTTCATCAGTCGGGAGAGGGCATTCACACAACTGACTCCCACTCCGTGCAAACCACCGGAAACCTTGTAGCTGTCCTTGTCGAATTTCCCACCGGCATGCAGTACGGTCATTACCACTTCCAGCGCACTGCGTCCTTCCTTTTTATGGATGTCGGTGGGAATCCCCCTCCCGTCATCCGTAATGGTGATGGATCCATCTTCATTGATGACCATGTCGATGTTGCTGCAGTATCCGACCATGGCCTCATCAATGGAGTTGTCAATGACCTCATTGACCAAATGGTGCAGGCCCTTGCTGCTGATATCGCCGATATACATGGCGGGCCGCTTGCGAACAGCCTCGAGGCCTTCCAGAACCTGTATGCTCGCCGCATCATAGGCACTGTCCTGAAGGCCCATTGCTTTCCTAACTTCACTCATAAATTCCTTGCTTATTGATAACGTGCGAAGGTACTAATTTTTCCCCTCTTAAGGAAATGAAATTCCCAGTTTCAGAAGGCATAAGTGACCCCGCCCAGGAAGTTGAATTGCTGGCTAGGATAGTTCATCCAGCGCTGCAGCGGTTCGTTGCTTACATTGTTGAAATTCAAGAAGATGGATAGCAGCTTGGAGTACCGGTATTCGATGCCCAGGCTGGCATCAAGATGAAACCCCTGGATCTCTGCCGCGGCAGGGTTCCCCGATTCGTCGAACACCCGGCCATAAGTCTGATTCCGCGTGTACCCGTCAGCCGTCAAAATGATCTTGTCCTGAATATTGTATCTCAAATTCACAGAGAACAACAGGGTCGGGGTATGCCATGCCTCTATCTGGTCGGTCAGCATGTACTGGAAGTAGTTGACGGCAAAGCGTGTGGAGAACCTTTCGTGGAAACGTGCAAACAGCTCTCCCCGTGCATTGAAACGTTTGATGTCATCGTAAACCACGGTAAATTGGTTGTGGAGTACCTGGGTCGTGTCGGTCACAAAGAACGGATGGTTCTCGATGGTGGCGTTGTTTACGCTTAGGTTGTATGACAGGAAGTCGCTCAGTGACCCACGGATCCCGCCGCCGATCTCTGACTTTACGTTCATGAAACGCAGCGGCACCATGGTGTTTACAAAGGGGTTCATGGTCGTGACTGAGTACAGGGAGTGCTTCTCCAGTCCGCCTGAAAAACTTGCGTGGGCCACAAGGACGTTCTCTATTAGGTTTGCCTCGGCCTCGAACAGGGGATAGGCCCGGAAGAACGAGACTGAGTCCAGCTCAAAAGAGGTGTTCACCCCCAATGAGAAGCTTAAGAGGCCGTATTTTGACCAGATGCGGGGTTTTAACTGGACCAAAAAGGTGTTGATGGTATCGGCCGTGGTGGTGTTGTTATAGAAATCCACCCCGGCATCCAGGCTGAAATACTGCTTGTCTGCAAGTCCGAACGGATCCTGGCTGATTGAACTACCCAAATGGCTGCTGAAGTTGGCATGGTGCTCCCCGGCATCGTACTGGTCGAACAACCAATGGTAACCAATTGTGTACTGCTGCCTGAGCCGGGTGGAGTCTGCGTGGTGGGTGCCAAAACCCATTCGTCCTGAAAAACGGTTGAACACCTGGGCGATCTCAGCTTTATCCAGTCCGTCTACATAATCATGCAATGGATGGTCCCCCTCGGGATAGTCGCTCAGTCTGTAACCATAGTAATGCAGTCCGTTGCGCTCGTACATGAGGTTCCCGTCCAACGTGTGGTTGCGAAGGAATTTTTTCCCGTGCACATGGGCCAGGTTGTTGCTGTACCCGCTGAAGCCGCGGTCTTCAATGCCGCCGCCGGAGGACATATGCTTCAGGTGAACGCCCAGGGCGTGCTGATTTGAGCGAAGGGAATTGAAAAACCCTTCAAAATAAGGCGTGGAGTAAGTCCCGTATCCTCCCTTCACAAGTCCGCGGTAAAGCTTATCAAGCGGCTCCCCCCGCATTCTTGCCGGGGCTATTGGTTCCAGGGTGAATGGGGTGATCATCTTTTCGGACTGTATGTCATAATTGAAAACCAGCCTGACCTGGGTGGTGTCATCGATCCTCGGGTTCAATGCGATTTTAAAGGCATCCGAGATGGTTGGCTGGTAAGGGGCGACCACCCTGATCTCTTCCAGGTCAAAAGGTTCCTGTCCCCGGGTGTGAAACGGCAACAAAAGGACCATGCAGGCCACAAAGCCGGAGTAAATGATGTGTCGGACCATATCTTCTTTGTTTTTCGGGTTCATCTTTGGTCGTGTTTTAGTTGCGGGGATTGCCGAAATCTACCTCAATGGGTTCTTTCTCCCCTGGCTGTTCGCCCTGTTCCCTGTCAATCAGCACCTGTAGCTTGGCCTCGGCCTGCGATTTGAGGTCTTCCCCTTCATAATTGTCGATGATGCTCTGAAGGGTATGCCTGGCCTGAAAATCATCTCCGGTCTCCATGTAGACATCTGCCAGAAGCAAAAAGGTCTTGGCCAGCCAATAGCCATGGGCTGATAGTTTTCCAACATAGTCAAACACCATGGTTTCAGATTTTTCGTAGTCGCCAAGCCTGAATTCTATCAACACAAGATTATACATGGCTTCAGCCGCCATGCTGTTGTCTGCGACTTCTGCCGCCATCCTGAGTTCTGACCGCGCCAGCTCAAGGTTCTGCATGCCCATGGCTGCCAGTCCGCTGACAAGGTGGGATTCCTGCAGGATCTCCTGGGTGATCTTGTCGGTATCCTTAACCATTTGTGAGGCCGCGATGGCTTCTCCGCTGCGTCCCAAACGGTGCAGGCTTCGCATCTTTCCGATACGGGCTTCCATTACGTTGGCCCTGAATTCCGCTATCTCTTCAAGGCTTATGAAGTATGCAAGTGCCTGTTCGTAATTGCCTTGCCGGAACTCAATCTGCGAAGCCCTGGACAATGCATTCTCAGAGAATTTGGACTTGGGCCGTGCGATTACCTCCCTGTAACCGATCATGGCCTGGTTGAAGTTGTTTCGGCGGAATTCGCATTCGGATCGGTAGAAGTGGGCGTTCAAGGAGAAAATGCCATTTGGGAACCGCTCCAGGTAATTGGTGAAGCTGCGGATGGCATTTTCGCAATCCCCCTGCATATAACGGCTCTCTGCAGCTACATACGACAGGGAATCCTGCTGAGCGGTGGTGACATCCGCAAAACCAAGATTGGCGCTATAACGCACATATTCATCTACCTGGTCAAGGCTCACATAGATGTTTTGGATGGTTCCCAGTGCCTCCTGGGATTCCGGACTCCCCGGGTAATCGCTTACCACTTGCTTGAAGACCTGCAGGGCCCTTTGATCCTCATTGTTGTTGTAATGGATCAGTCCGGTTTTCAGCATGGCGCTCTTGACATAGCTGCTGTTGGGATGCTGGTTGATCACCTGGCTGAAGTAGGCCATGGCTTGCTGGCTGTTGTTCAGCACCAGGTAAGTGTTGGCCAGTTCGTATTTGGCGTCGTCTGCATAGGAGGAGCGTCCGAAGGTGGTCAGGAATTGCTGGAGGGTAGTCACTTTGTCCTCAAATCGTCCCATGACACCGAATGTCAATGCCTTCTGAAAAGCGGCATAATCGTTGTCAATCACCCCGATGCGGATGGCGCTGTCGTAAAAATCCAGGGCCTGCTGGTAGTTCTTAGATATAAAATGGCTGTCGGCAAGACGCAGGTGGGCGTCGTTCAGCAAGCGGCGGTCCTCGCGGGAATCGGTGATGAACCTTCTGAATGCAGCAATGGCACGCGGATAGTCTTTCTTCTTGAAGTGGGCGTACCCGATGGAATAATGGGCCCGGTTGAATATATCCAGGCTATTGGCTCCAGGGCTGGCCAGAAAGGCCTCGTGGGCCCTTACACTTTGGTCATATTGCTCGAGCCGGTAATGGGCCTCACCTTCCCAGAACATGCTTTGGGAGTAAACCTGCCGATTATCAGAAAACCTTCTGGATTTCTGGAAATGGGCGATGGCATCTGAGAATGAGCCGTTGTTGAATAACTCGATCCCGCGGAAATAACTGATGCGCTGGTAAGCCTCCCGCAGCCTCACGGTGTTGATGTTCATTCGCTCGATGGAGGTCAGGGCTTCCTTGTAGTTGCTGGTCGTCAGGTAGAGGTCAACCAGGTAAGTGTTTGCTTCGGTGGCCCGCTCTGAATCGGGATAATCATCCAGATACCTCTGGAAAGACAGGATGGCCTCGTTGTAAGGATCAAGACTTAATTCGTAGGATAGTTTTCCATAATTGAACAGGGATTCCCGGGTGATGAACCCCACATGGCCGAGCTGATAAGCCCTGCTGAAGGCATTGCGGGCGAAGTTCTTCTGTCCGGTTCCGATATAGGCGGCAGCCAGGTGATAGTAGGCATTTTGCGCCAGCTCATCAGAACCGTTGGATGCCCTTTGCAAATGCTCTATTGCGCTGTTATAATCACCGGTTCCATAGTAGGCAAACCCGATCTGATAGTGGTCGTCCCTGGTCGCGGAAGACCCGACTTCCTGTATGTGTCTTCTCAAGTAAGGGATTGCTTCTTCAAAGGCTCCCCGGCGAAACCAGGCTTCACCGATCAGGCGGGCTATCTCACCGGCCCTCCTCGGACTGGCTTCCTCAAGCAGGTTGGGGGCGTAGTCCAGCAGGGCATCAAAGTTTTCCTGCAAATAGTAGATGTGGGTCACGTAATAGGGAATCACCGGACCAAAATTCTCGTCCCGGCTAAGGCGCCTGAAATTTTCCAGGGCCGAGTCGTAATCCCCCTCCAGGTAACCGATGTGTCCGTTGTAATAAGTGGCGGGGGCGTAGTAGGGGGAGGCCGGGTCACGGACCTGGGCAAGGGCTTGCCTTGCGGCAGGATACTCCTCGATCATAAAATGGCTGTACCCTACCTTAAACAGATATTCCAGTCTTTTTCCGGGCTCCAGCCGGTTGCCGTTAAAACTGGTGAACCAGTGCACTGCTTCCCGGTAATTCCGCTTCCGGTAATTCAGGTTTCCCATCTGGAATCTTGCCAGGTTTTGCCCTGGATGCGTCGGATAGGTGTTTATATAATCCACCAGCAGCGCCTCCGCATCGGGGTTGAACAACTCGGCAGCGGAGATCCCTTTGTAATACATCGCACTCCCAAGGACTTCGGATTCCGGGTCATCGATCCGGTCAATAACCTGCTGGAACATTTCCCTGGCCGCCCCGAATTTTTGTTTGTTGAACAACTCCAGGGCAGACCTGTAGGTGGCTTCAGGGTCGTCATAAATGCCGGTTCTCTGAGCTGTAAGAACCATTGGCAGGGCCAGTGCAAACAGCAGTAAAACGATTTTTGATATCTTCATCTGTCAGCAATTTTAAAATAAAGAAAGGCAGGCCTGTAAGCCGGGTTCTGTCCTGCACG
>SLNU01000189.1 GCA_007132865.1 Bacteroidales bacterium
GGATAATCCTTCGAGCGGAACAATCTTTACCCTTTCGTCGGATACCACCCGCTCCAGGTGGGCCAGTACGTCTGCTGTCGTTTCACCGGGCAGGATGCGTGCGTTCAGCACCGCAGCGGCTTCGGTGGGGATGATGTTGTCCTTGATGCCGGCCTCAAGTATGGTCGGTGTGATGGTGGTACGCACCAGGGCATTGCCGGCGGCACTGGCCTGGTAAATGTTCAGTAAAAGCCTCCTGAACAGCCAGGTATTGGCAAAAATGGCCCTGCCGTGGAAAGGCATCTCCGGTCCGATGTAGCGGACAAAGTCCTGGACCGGTCCTGAAATGCCGGCTTTTGGCGGATTGCGCCAGATTCGCCAAAGGGCTGCATTCAGCACGATAACTGCGTTTTCCCGCTCCGGGGTTTGGGAATGCCCGCCATCCATTTCGACCCGCAGTTCGACGGACAAATAACCTTTCTCGCCTGTCCCGATCAGGGCCACGGGCGGACCCACCATGGGCACCATGCCACGGGTTATGGCCAGGCCTTCATCAAGCACAATGGCCGCTTCCACGCCACGTCCTGACAACTCAGAGGCAATGACGGCAGCACCCATGTTCCCGCCGATCTCTTCATCATGGCCGAATGCGAGGTATATGGTGCGTGCAGGCTGGTATCCCTCCTGGAGCAACTGTTCTACGGTTTCCATGATGGAGATGAGCGCCCCCTTGTCATCAAGGGTCCCCCTTCCCCAGATGAAGGTTCCGTCGTTAAAGCCCGAGAAAGGCAGCTGTTCCCAGCGGTCGGTTTCCACTGCAGGCACCACATCCATATGGGCAGTTAGTACCACCGATTTCAGCGACGGATTGCTGCCCTCCCAGGTGTACAATATGCTCAGATCCGAAAAGATCTCCTTGCTAAGGGTGCTGTGGATCAGTGGATATGCTTCCGAGAGGAATTGCCTGAATCCGGTAAATTCGGCCGTGTCGACAGGCAATCCTATATCATGGCTCACGGTACGGTAGTTGATGGCCCGGGTCAGCCTGTCCGCGCTTGCGGATTCGAATACCGGCAGCGTGACACTTTCGGTTTTCGGCTGGATGGAGCGCAGCGTGAATGTCCGGACCAGTACAATAGCCAGCAGTACAATGACCGCGGCAAGCATGGCAAGCAGTATCTTCTTCATATCGAAGGATTTTCTGGCAATTTAATCATATTAATGATAAAATCGACAGGACGGACGGCCTATCCCTTTGGACGGGTGACCGCCTTGTTTTTCCACCTGCCGGACCGGAAATAAATGTAAGCCGCAATGAATCCGAATGCCCATGCGATGGGGATGCCCCACCAGATCCCGTCGGTGCCGATGCGTTGGGAGAGCAGGTAAGAGAAGGGAATGCGCAGGATCCAGAGGGCAAACAGGGTGATGAACATGGGTATTAGGGTGTCACCTGCCCCGCGCATGACACCCTGGGTCACGAACATGGCCGAAAACAGGATGTAGAAGGAGCTGACGATCACCAGGTAGGAATAGCCGATCTCAATGACTTCCATATCGGTGGTAAATATGCGCATCAGGTCCCTTCCGAACGCCCAGGCGGCCAGGCTAACGGTAATGGAGATCAGGCTGGTCATCCACAGGGTGGCACGCAATCCGCTTCGCACCCTGTCCAGTCGGTTCGCCCCGATGTTCTGTCCGACAAACGTTGACAAGGCCAGCCCAAAGTTCATGGCAGGCAGTGCGGCGAAGGAGTCAATTCGTCCGGCAATTGTATAAGCCGCGATGGTATTGGTCCCAAATGGGTTGACAATGGCAAGCAGCGCCATCATCCCAAGCGAGACAAAGGTGTGTTGCATGCCGGTCGGGATGCCGATACGCAGGCTGCTGCGAAAAATATCCCGGTCGAAGGTCAGTCCGCGGAACGAAAACCGGATCAGTTCATGGAAGCGGTTCAGGTAGATCACAGACAGTGCAAAGGCGATGCCCTGTGCCAACACCGTGGCAAAGGCCACACTCCCAATGCCCCATCCGAAATGTACCACGAACAAGATGTCAAAGCCGATGTTCAGAAATGTGGAGATGATCAGAAAATAAAGGGGGGTCTTGGAATCACCCAGTCCGCGCAAGACCGCGCTGGTGGCATTGTACCCGAACATCACCATCATGCCCATGGCGAATACGCTGAAATAGGTGGTGGCATCGCTGCGCAGCTCGTGGGGCAAGCCGATCAGCTCCCAGATGGCATCGATAAAGACCAGTCCGAGCAACGTCAGTGCAATGGAGGCGAAAAACAGAAAAATAAAAGCGGTGTCAATGGCCCGCTTCACGGCCTCAAAATCCTTTGCCCCGTAATATTGCGATATGATGATCGTGGTACCTGTGGTAATCCCGATCACAAGGCTGACCAGCACGAAGATGACCGGAAAGGAAGCGCCGGCAGCGGCCAGGGCATCTGTTCCGATGTACCTTCCGATGATGATGGTATCGACAATATTGTACAATTGCTGGAACACATTGCCCAGCAACATGGGCAGGGCGA
>SLNU01000267.1 GCA_007132865.1 Bacteroidales bacterium
GATCAGGGGCGGTCATCTGCTGGCCGGCACCGTGAGGGCTTCGGCCCGTTCCCGAACGGCTCTGCGGATCATCTCTGACACCGAGGTTTGTTCTGCCCTCGCGGCGAGTCGGAACTCCCTCGCCTCTGCGTCGGTGACCCGGAGTGTGAGGACGGTATCTCGCCGGGTGGTGCTCTCTTCCATCATTGCTTCTCCGCTCCCCGTGTATTACTTTGCTATTGCCGTTCAGAGTTGCCGGTATCGCTTTGGCTTCTCTGATAATACGCAGGAGCGGATCGCCCGTCAATCCCTTTGGAGAATGAGGTCTCCGTATGGCAACCAACCCGATATCCGATCGCCTTGAGGAGCTGCGGAAGCGTGTCGGGGTCCCGACCGTTCAGGAGTTCGTCAGGCGACTGAACGCCGGGGCGGACACCCCCTTCCCTTACGCGACAGCCAGCCGGTACCACGCCACGCGCGAGCCCCCGGTTGGGTACCTGCGCGAGGTCGTCCGGACGTTTGAGGCGCGGTGGGAATGGCTCGTCACCGGTGAGGGTGAACTAACTGAGCGGGATCAGAAGCGGGAAGAGACGTTGTCCCGGGTCACGGGACTCCTGGAGATGGGTAAGAGCCGGCTTGTTGAGGAAGTCGCGACGGCCCTCCCCGACCTTCCCGCGGGGGCACGAGACGTGGTAACGCGGCTTGCTTGGGATCTCCAACTCGACCAGGTGGAGGATCCCGTGGAGGTAGCGGCGGACTACTTCCCGGACCGGGTGTCCGGCACCTACGGCGAACAGATGGCCCGCATTCTCGCCCATGCCCAGGTCGCGTACTTGACGCGGTTCGGATCCGAGTCCACCGACCAAGAGGTGTAGACATGTCCGTTTCATTCCTTCCAGATGGGGGGGGCGTCTCTCCCTTCTGCTACTGCGGTTGTCACGAGGAAGGGGAACACCGGCTCGCCTTGGACACCGACCCGAACAACGGATATCCCATCTGCCGAGAGTGCGCCGAGTGCGCGTTAGATGAAGGTGGCGAGATCATCTGCTCTCGCGACTCCCGCTATGCGGTCGGTTGGGCAGGATGGACGTACTTCACGGCAGACGAGTTTCTTTCACCAGAGGGGGGACATTCCGATGACCAGGAAGCGTAGGAAGAAGTCATGGAGCAAGCACGTCGAAGCACACGGGGTGCGCGTGCGGATCTACGAACGCTCAAACTCCCGTTCGATCTACCGGGAGATCCGACTGCCGGATGGCACGAAGAGCCGGAAGAGTCTCGGCACTGGCGACCGGGAGGAAGCGGAGCGCCGGGCCAAGTCACTGTGTGGTGAGATCGCCCGGGCACAGCTTACCGGCGTTCGTCCCGGCGAGGTCACGTTCGGGGAGCTGAAGGCAGCTTACCTGCGTCACCGTGGGCCGCAACTGAGCGACAACCGGCTCCGCTTCATGCGGACCACCCTGGGGCTCTTCTCGCGGTTCCTGGAACCGAGCGGACGCACCTTCCGTGTGGACGACTTCGGCCAGCGTCATGTGGACGGGTACCTGGCCGCACGGCGGTCCGGGGACCTCAAGCCAGATGATCGACGGGCGAAGGACTCACCTCGTGACGGGACACTCAGGAACGAACTCCAGGCCCTTTCGACGGTCTGCAACTGGGGGGTGGCCTTCAAGTCGAACGGGCACCGACTCCTCACCCACAACCCCGTGCGCGACGTGACGATGCCGGTGGAGAAGAACCCCCGTCGTCCCCTCGTCACTCAGGAGCGGTACCACAAGCTCCTGAAAGTCGCGGACGAAGCGGATCCCGATGGCCGGCTACGGGTGCTCCTGGTCGTCGCCTGGGAGACGGGTCGGCGCATCAACGCGATGCTGCACCTACGGGCCTCCGACGTGCTCCTGAGTGCAGACCAGGTGCGCCGCACCCTGGCGGAAGAGGGGCAGGACGAAGCTCTGGCCGAGCACTGGCCCCAGGCGGTCCGCTGGAGGGCTGAGCACGACAAGATGGGGTATCTCGACTTCAGCCCGCTGTCCACGACGGCCAGAGAGGCCCTGGCGACGTTTCTACACCGCCACCCGGTCGTGGGGGAGGGCTGGATCTTCCCGGCCAATGAGGACCCCTCCCAGGCGCTCGACAAGCAAATGGCCTACTACTACCTGCGGCGGGCTGAGGAGCTGGCGAAGGTGCCGAGTCAGAAGCAAGGTGGCTGGCACGCCTTCCGCCGGGCGTGGGCGACCAGACGGAAGCATCTGCCGGTGCAGGACGTGATGGCCGCCGGCGGGTGGCGCGACGTGAAGGCACTCCAGAAAGCGTACCAGGCGGCGGATCCCGAAACGGTCCGCAAGGTCATGGAGCTTTGACCGTGGACACACTTTGGACACAGCCGAAAGCTAAGTGACTGCGGCTCTTTTATTTACGCCACTACCTATACGTTGAACCGGAAGAGGATGATATCGCCGTCCTGGACCACGTAATCCTTCCCCTCGGAGCGAATCCGGCCCTTCTCCCGAGCCGCCTTCATGGAGCCCAGCTCC
>SLNU01000089.1 GCA_007132865.1 Bacteroidales bacterium
ACTATTTGGTTTGTATTGCCTAAGATACTCCCTCCTGCGCCCGCATTGTATGTGAGAGTATATTGTGTTGAATTAAAGTTTGCTGTAACTGTAATGTTGTCTGTAACACCTGTATCGGTTCTATTTGCCGTTTGTACACCGTCACTCCACTGATCAAACTCATATCCAGAATTAGGTATTGCAGTAACTTCAGAGCCATTTTCTCCGTGGTTAACTGTTTGGCTTGTATTACCCGATATGGAGCCTCCGAGGTTAGTTTCGTAAGTTAAAGTATATTGTATTACAGTAAAGCTTGCTGTTACTTGAAGATTTCCTGTAACGTTAGTATCTATTCTATTTGCTGTTTGTATTCCATCACTCCATTGATCAAATTCATAACCTATCTCGGGAGTAGCAGTAACCTCATATCCATCTTCTCCGTTGAATATGTTTTGCAGTTCTTGCCCTGTTATTGTACCACCTACCCCAGCGAGATATTCTAAAGTATGGAAAGAGTTGTAAATATTTTCTAAATTTAGTACTCCATATCCTGTTTCATCATTTCTTCCAATGGGTGGTATATCATCTACGGTCGAAATTAGAATGTTTTTAACCTGTGTATGAGTTAAAGTGGAATCTAAACTTTTGATTAATGCGACTGCTCCTGCTATTTGTGGTGAAGCATATGACGTCCCAATACCGTATTTATTAGAATAATCTGTAAAATTAGAATTAGAATCGCAACTAGGAAGACAAGTTAAAGTTTCTTGCCAAGTCGCTGTACCTGCTGTGCTTCCTTGGCCTACTGGAGCAACGAAATCTAGTCCGGCCCCATAATTAGAATAACTACTACGTGAATCATCTGAGTTTATTGATCCTACAGCAATAACACTTTCGTATGCGGCTGGATATGTAACGGCATCGTTTGTATTACCGGATGCAGCAATAACGATTAAACCTTCACTTACAGCATGATTAACTGCGGTTTCTAGATATGAAACCGGAGAAGTACTGCCTAAACTTAAATTTATTACATCGGCATACTCCGTTGCATAATATATACCTTCTTCGACAGCACGACCACTAAAATTTTTTGTATAAGCCTCGTTTGCTTTAATTGTTAATATGCTTACGTTATGGGCAATACTTAAGCTCGTATCTAGTGCATTATTTGTAGCGGAAGCTATGATTCCACTTACGAAGGTACCATGTCCATAATCGTCATTAGGTTGTCCTTCTTTGTAAAATTGATCTGAGTCGCAAGGGTTTGGGTCGCCTCCATTGTATAGTGCCCTGTTAGCCCTTGCTACGGCAATATCTACTCCATGTAAATCATTACAAAAACCATTGTTAGCATTTTCACCATCAGGATTTGTCCATAAGTTTATTCCAGTGGTTTCAGGGGATGTGCCAAAATTTATTGGTCCATAACTAACTGAATCATATTCATAATTTGCAACATAATTGTTATAACTTAGGCCTGTATCTATTACGGCGACAACAATTTCTTGATTACCACCGCATTGATTACTCCCTTCTAAGCAACCTTGTGTTTTCCAGGCTTCCGGAAGCTTTGTTTTGTCGTAATACCAGTGATTTGAACCATTCCAGTCTATGGGTAGAGCTTTATAGTCTCCATCTGGACTCCAGGAAGTAACTAAAATTTCGTTTAGATCTACAGATTTAACGATATCCTTTTTTGCGTATTCCAACATCTTATCCAACAAATCTCCCTCTTCTATTTCGATATATTCAACTCTTTCATAAGGTGTGCCTTTAAAAATAGGAGGGATATTTCTGGGGCCGACTAATTGTTCTATTTGTTCTAAAGAAACATCTTCTCTAAATTCTACTCGAATAACATCTTCTTGATAGTTTTCAGCAGAATTAAATTTTTCATTTATTTGCTGAATTATTAATGCTTCTGCTCTAGCTTGCAGAATCAAATGCGTAATTGTAGGGACAGCAACAAGAAAAAATATAAAAGCGATGATTGAAAAAAGCAGTTTCTTCTTTTGAAGCATTTGGTTTAATAAACAGTTAAGTCTTTACATGTACAATGTAGTATAAATCTTTAAGAAAGTCTAGTTTTTTCCCAAGCTTCTATTTCTCCTTCTCGTGTTTTGAATAAAGGATTAGTTTCTATTTGTTTTTCATTTTTAAAATGATTAAAGAGCTCAGGATTCCTTGTTTTTAACTTTTTCATCAAATGTTTAAACTCATAATTCACTTGTTTTGTCGTTACGAAGATCTTTTTTTTTGTATTTGTTTTACCAAACTTTTCTTTATTAAATTTAAACCCTCTTTCTTTGCTATCTAAATATACGAAGTATAAGTAAGTGTTTATTAACTCAATTGGATCTTTCTCTTTTTGAAAACGTATAAGTTGCGGATGTTTTTTATATCCTTTTGTTAATCCCAACAAAACATTTTTTGCTAAAAGAGTTTCTCTCCATAGTGCAACTAGTCCTTTGGAGTCTAAGTATTTGGGATGTATTGACCAAATTCTCATTTTGATGATTTATTATC
>SLNU01000026.1 GCA_007132865.1 Bacteroidales bacterium
CAACTGAGCTATTTCCGCTTTTAATCGAATTGCGGTTGCAAATATACGGTTTTTTTAAAACGCAAAAAACTTTTTTTCTATTTCATAATTGTCGTTAAAATAGAACCAAGCCGTAAAAAAAGGCCCGGTTTTTGGTTTAATTATGTAAATTTGTCCCCCAATCCAACAACTTAAATAAAACCAAAGAAAAAAAATAATGAAAAAGCTGCTAAACCTCTCACTCCTGGTCGTTTTCCTTCTGGCATCAGCCACGGTATCTGCCCAGCAACCTGCCAAATTCGGCCATATCGACACCAATGAATTGCTCAGCCTGATGCCCGGACGCGATTCCGCCAGGGTACAGCTTGAAAGGTACGCCAGGGAACTGGAGACACAGTATGTGACGATGCAGAACGAACTCCAGACCAAGTACCAGGACTACCTGGAAAAGGAAAGTACTTTTTCAGAGCTGATCAGGCAATCAAGGCAGCGTGAACTTACCAACCTGCAGGAGCGTATCCTCGAATTCCAGGAATCTGCCCAGCAGGATCTGGTGGAACAGGAAAACCGACTGTTAAGCCCCATCATTGAAAAAGCGCAGAAGGCCATTGCCGATGTGGCGACCGAAAACGGGTTTACCTATATCTTTGATATCAGCTCGGGCGCGGTATTGTTCTGGGAAAAAGGGGAAAACATCATGCCCCTGGTCAAAGGAAAACTGGGTTTATAACCCGGTTTTTTTTTCATCTTCACTGCGGTACCATCCGGCATATTTGATATAATTGTCGGATATTCTGTTCAGTAATCCGCTGGTGAGCTCCTGACTGATGTCCTTAATCTTTTTTGCAGGGATACCGGCATATACACTTCCCGGTTCGATGATGGTGTTTTCAAGCACCACGGCGCCGGCCGCTATAACCGAGTTCTTTCCCACCACGGCATTGTCCATAACGATGGCGTTCATCCCCACAAGTACATTGTCTTCTATGGTGCAGCCGTGAACAATGGCCTTGTGGGCGATGGACACATTGTTCCCGATGGTGGTGGGGGCTGTTTCAAAGGTGCAGTGTATGACGGCCCCGTCCTGTATGTTGACCTTGTTGCCGATTCGGATGTAGTGCACGTCTCCCCGGACCACTGCATTGAACCAGACGCTGCACTGGTCGCCCATGACAACATCTCCTATGATCGTGGCATTGTCGGCCAGGTAGCAGTCTTTTCCAAACCTGGGGGCATGCCCCCTGATGCTTTTAATAAGTGCCATAAGCGTATAACAACCAACAATGGAGTTCGTTCATTCTTTATAAAGGCCTAAAGTCCCAGCAACCGGCTGTTGGGGTCTGAGCCCCCGAACAGCATCCTGCCCGGGTTTTCTATCATCTCCTTGACTTTCACAAGGAAACCAACCGACTCCCTGCCGTCTATTACCCGGTGGTCGTAGGAAAGAGCCAGGTACATCATCGGACGGATCTCCACTTTTCCGTTCACGGCTACCGGTCGTTCGAGGATGTTGTGCATGCCCAGTATTGCGCTTTGAGGGGGATTGATGATCGGAGTGGACAGCATGGATCCGAACACGCCTCCATTTGTGATGGAGAAGGTTCCCCCGCTAAGCTCTTCCAGGCTGATCTTCAGGTCACGGGCCTTGTGGGCCAGCTCCCCTATCTGTACCTCCAGTTCCGGAATGGTGAGGGATTCCGCATTTCGGATCACCGGAACCATCAGCCCCTTTGGGGTGCTGACAGCAATCCCGACGTCGGCATAGTCAGGGATGACGATGTGTCCGTCCTCGATATACCCATTCACCTCCGGGAAAAAAGGGATGCTTTCCGTGACGGCCTTTACAAAAAACGACATAAAGCCGAGTTTGATGCCGTATTTTTTTACAAAGGCATCCTGTTGCCTGTTTCTCATTGCCAGGATGGCCGTCATATCGACCTCATTAAAGGTGGTCAGCATGGCGGTCTGGTTTTTTACCGCCACCAGCCTTTCGGCCACCTTTCTGCGAAGCGTCGACATTTTTTTGCGTTCCTCCTTGCGGCCACCTCCCCACGAACCGCTGAATCTATCAATTCCTGAGGCCGGGGCTGCGGCCTGATCCCCGTCCTCGTGATATCTGGAGGCAATGGCCGCCAGAATGTCCCTGCGGGTAATGCGTTTCCCTTTCGGGTTGACGGTCAGTGCGTCAGGGTCCATCCCCAATTCCCCGATAAGCTTTTCAGCCTGGGGAGAAAGGGTCACCCTGCCGGTTCCCATCCTGCTTTCTTTGCCCTTGTCTGCGGCCTCCTTTTCGCTTTCTGCAGGCCGGTTCTTGTCCGCCGCCGGTTCCTGCCCGCCGCCCTGTTTATTGCCTGCAGCAGACTCCTTCCCGCCAACCTGGTCCTTGTCCGCCGCCGGTTCCTGCCCTTTGGACAGTTTCTTGTCCGCCGGTTCCTGTCCTTCGGCTTGTTTCTTGTCCGCCGATACCTGCCCTTCGGGCCGTTCGGCTTCGGTATCGATGGTGGCGATGACCTTTCCGGGTTCGG
>SLNU01000307.1 GCA_007132865.1 Bacteroidales bacterium
GGGGTAAAATGTTCCCGGATGGCGGGACCGACACCGCGCTTCGAGATAAAGTTGACCAGAAACCAAGGTCCCGGCTCCTTCAACTCTTTGATGGGAAGGAATCGGACTAGCCAGTTGGGACGGGCTTTCACGTCGGTAAAGCCGTGGACCTCCACCCCCAGATCCGTCAGCAACTGTGCCCGTTTGCGGCCGATCTTGCTGCTGCCGCAGACGATGATTTTCTTATCCGACGGAAGCTCGCGCAGGATCCACCGGGCCAGGTAGCGGCATTTCACGGTATAGAACGCCTCCCGGGAATAATTGTCGTGATTACGCGAAAGCCTGTCCGGATGGTCGTTCCAGGTCAGCAGCGGTTCGGGGATCTTGTAAAACCTGACCCCACGGTCCATCCATCGCAGCCAGAGTTCGTAATCTTCAGGCAACGAACCCGTATCGTAGGGTCCGAAACGTTCCACCAGGTTTTTTCTGAAGCATATCGTCGGATGGGCCAGTGGCGATTCGACAAAGCGCGAGAGGAAATGTTCCGTCGGACTGACCAGGCCGTTTTGCCAGTCGACAAAAAGCATGTAGCCGGTATTTTTAGTGATGGTGGACCGGAAATTGGTCTGCGTGGCCACCGCCCCGATGTCGGGATTCGAATCCAGAAACTGCACCTGCTTTGCAAGCCGCTGAGGATGGCTGAGGTCGTCTGCATCCATGCGGGCGATCAGTTCACCGCGGGCACTGGCCAGTCCGGTGTTCAATGCAAAGGCAATTCCCTGCCGGGGTTCTTCCAGCAAGAGGATGCGTGGGTCCTGCGCCGCCTGGCGCAGGGCGATCTGCCGGGCTTCCTCATTGGCATTGTTGTCTATCAGCACCAATTCCCAATCCGGAAAGTCCTGTCCGACAATACTTCCAATGGCCGCATCCAGCTCCACCCCTGCCTGGTAAAATGGCAGCAGCACACTTACCTTCGGATTTCGTGGAGTTTGCATGCGCAAATTTAAGGCAAATCGACAGACTACCTCCCGATGTGGTCCACCATTTATTTCACAAGCCGTGAAACATGCTTGCCATGTATTCCGTATACCATGTAGTAATCAGAATCCCAGTCGATAATTAATCTAAGTCGATAACTAATCTAAAACAGGAATAAAATAATGAGAAATACCCTTTTAATACTTTTCCTGGTCTTTTTCGCTGTAAGCTGCGATAAGGATCTTTATCTTGAAGGCGGACCCGGCAACAAATCGGAATACGGGAGGAACAATGCCGAAGTCGGCGCTGTGCAGCTGCCATTCTCCGCCACTTTCACCACCCTGCCCGGTGAATACCACATCCAGTTAAGTGAGGAGCTCTCCATTTCTGCCGGGGGACCCATCACCGGGAATGCGACGCATGTCGGACTGATACAGGAGGATAAAAGCTTCTGGACGGTAACAGGAATTGATTTTGACTTCGTGGACATAGGCACCGAAGAAGAGCCTAACAAGGTGCCTGTATCCATTATCGAATCCATTGCTGGAGTGATCCACTCGGCCAATGGCGATTACTACACCTACGAAGGCGAGGCAATCGTAAGCCTGGTCGGGGAGCCTGTGCTCTCAGGGGAAATGCGTTTCACCGGCGGCACCGGGCGCTTTGAAGGCGTTACGGGCGCCATTCAGCTTTCCGGAAGCGCGGATTTTGAGGCAGGTTCTGCCACATTCAAAGGAAATGGGGTGATCATATACCCCAGGTAATGAGTTGGGGTGATTGTTTACCCCAGGTAAAGAATCTTGGGGTACCAATCCCAGTTAAGGAATTTGGGGAATCACAAACCCCACACGAGGAATTGGGGTATCACAAGCCCCCACACAAGGAATTGGGGTAGGCGTACCCCGGAACAAGATTTGGGGTGTTTTTCACCTCAGATAGGGGAGGTTTGAACAGCCATCCTGCGGGGTGGAGTTGTATGACAGGGTCCGGCTTTGCCGGACCTTGTTTGCTTTCCGGCCGCAGTCCCGTTGCCCGGTCACAAGGAATCAATGCCTCCCGGGGCCAGGATAGGCCAGTGTCGCGCCCGCGGAGTAGTGAGCCGCATACCAGGCCTCCCGGAGACAGGGCCGGCCAGTATCGCGGCCGCAGACCAGGGAGCCGCACACAAGGTCTGCCGGAGCAGCGCGCACGAAAGTCGTATTAATTACCCCGGATAATAGATCCCGGCTCCCGGTCCAAGGGGCAGGTTCAGCAGTACCCAGGCGATCAGGAGCACTGACCACAGCAACAGGAATACCAGGGTGTAAGGCAGCATGGTGGAGATCAGGGTGCCGATCCCTGCCTTTTTGTCGTATTTCTCGAAGTAGACGATGATCAGCGCGAAAAAGCTCATCATCGGGGAGATAATGTTCGTCACGCTGTCTCCGATGCGGAACACGGCCTGGGATAGTTCGGGGGAATAGCCCAGCAGCATGAACATCGGAATGAATACGGGTCCGAGTATCGCCCACTTCGCCGAGGCGCTGCCCATGAACATATTGATAA
>SLNU01000187.1 GCA_007132865.1 Bacteroidales bacterium
AATTCCTTGACGATTACCGGCTGCAGGTGCTTGGTGCCGTGAAGGTAATCCAGGCGGTGCTTCCAAAAATGAAGTCGGCGCCCACAGCATCCATGGTATTTTTCTCCACAGTGGCCGTAAGTACTGGTTTCAGCTTCCACAGCCTGGTCTCTTCCTCCAAGGGGGCCGTGGAAGGCCTGACAAGGTCACTGGCTGCTGAGCTGGCACCCAGGATACGGGTCAATTGCATCGCCCCTTCCATCACCGATACCCCGCTGGCCTCATTCCTGCTAAACAGTGATCAGAAAAGGGAGGCCAATGACCAGCGACACCCGATGAAGCGGATTGGCAGTTCCGACGACATCGCTGCCATGGCCGCATTTTTATTGTCGGATGCAGCCACCTGGATCACCGGACAGGTGTTGCACGTGGATGGGGGCATGTCCTCAGTTAAAATTTAATTTATGGGCGTTTATCAATTACATACCAGCCAGTTCCTTCCAACCAGCCTGGAAGAGGCCTGGACCTTCATTTCCAACCCATCCAACCTGAAGAACATCACACCGGAGACCATGGGCTTTGAGGTAGTCTCAGAGGGACTGCCCGAAAAAATGTATCCGGGCATGATGATCACCTATTCCGTGAAGCCGCTGCTGGGCATAAAGACCACCTGGGTCACGGAGATAACCCACATACGGGAGATGAAATACTTTGTGGATGAGCAAAGAGTCGGACCCTATTCCCTCTGGCACCACGAACACCACCTGGAACCTGCCGAAGGCGGGGTTTTAATGCGTGACATTGTCACCTACAAACCCCCTTTGGGTGTGCTTGGAAGGATTGCGAACCGGCTTATTATCCGTAAAAAACTCAGGGAGATCTTTCAGTATAGAGAGCATGCACTGGTAACAATATTCCCCGGTAAATAACCATTTTGCATGCCTGCCTGAAGCAGGGGTCTGCCCTGCAAACCAGACCTCCTTTATTTCGTATCTTTGCTGCCGAAAACCAATGAACTTTGGCTTATGGGCATGCATTCAATCCGTGAAATTTTCAAGATCGGCTATGGGCCCTCCAGCAGCCATACAATCGGACCGGGCCTGGCGGCTGAAATGTTCGTACAGCGCCACCCCAGCCGTCACCGTTTCCGGGTGAGCCTCTATGGCAGCCTTTCCCTGACAGGAAAAGGGCATGGCACAGACGTGGCCCTGAAGAAAGCCTTTATGCCCAATGACCTGGAGATTGTCTGGAAAGACTCAGAACAATTGCCAATCCATCCCAATGGGATGCTGTTTGAAGCGTTTGACGGGGACCTATCCGACCCGGCAGACAGCTGGGAAGTATACAGCATTGGCGGTGGGGATCTGCGGGATAAAAGCGGGATACTGAACAGCAATCCCGTTTATGAATTGGACCAAATGTCAGATATCCTGAATTGGTGCAAGCAGGAAGGAAAATCCCTGTGGGAGTTTGTCGAGGACAACGAAGGTCCTGAAATCTGGCCGTTTTTACATGATGCCTGGATGACCATGAAGGACACCATCAAACGAGGCATCGACAACGAAGGCGTGCTTCCGGGCCCGATCAAGCTGGGCCGCAGGGCTTCGGCCCAATACACCAAGGCGCTGAACACCCATGGCACCATTCGGAACATCGGACTGCTTTTTGCGTTTGCACTGGCCGTTTCAGAGGAGAATGCCGCTGGCGGACATATTGTTACGGCCCCTACTTGCGGTTCCTCAGGGGTGTTGCCGGCAGTATTGTTCTACCTGAATCGGGACGAGCACCTGAATGAGAAAAAAATATTGCGTGGACTGGCGACTGCCGGACTGATCGCCAACCTGGTGAAGACCAATGCCTCCATATCAGGGGCGGAAGTGGGATGCCAGGGGGAAATCGGCACGGCATGTGCCATGGCCTCCGCCGCCATGGCCCAGATCCTCGGGGGATCCCCCACCCAGATCGAGTATGCCGCGGAAATGGGGATGGAGCATAACCTCGGTCTCACTTGCGACCCGGTACTTGGATATGTGCAGATCCCCTGCATTGAACGCAATGCCATAGCGGCCAGCAAGGCTTATTCCTGTGCCGTCTACGCTTTATCGTCAGATGGTGGTCACAAGATATCGTTCGACAAAGCGGTAAAGACCATGGCGGAAACCGGGAAGGACATCCAGGTGGCCTACCGGGAAACCGGGATTGGCGGACTGGCGAAAAATTGGGAACCGTTTAACGCTGACTAATAAACCATCTGAAACATCATTCCTCCAAGCACAGCCGTCAGGAATACCACTGCCACCACCGAAGCGACCAGGCGCTTTCGGAAGATTCCGGCCAGCAGGCTGACTTCCGGGATGGCCATACCCGAAGCCCCGATAATCAGTGCAATCACCGCCCCGACACCCATCCCGCTTTCCATGAGCACCAGTCCGAGTGCAATTGCAGATTCTGCACGAAGAAACAATGGTATCCCAATCACTGCGGCCAGCGGAATCGCAAACAGGTTCCCGGGTCCGGCTAT
>SLNU01000188.1 GCA_007132865.1 Bacteroidales bacterium
AGATGGAAGCCATGCTGCGCGACTGGGTGAACTGGACCTGGCTGGCAGGGGACCATATCGTGGAACAGCATATGCACAACATCGACGTGGTCAACTGGTTCACCGGCAAACACCCCGTCAAGGCAGTTGGATTTGGGGCCCGCCACCGCCGGCGTACAGCAGACCAATACGACTTTTTCAGCGTGGACTTTACGTTTGAGGACGGCATGCACCTGCACAGCATGTGCAGGCAGATTGACGGTTGTGCCAACAACATTTCGGAGCGCATTGTCGGGACCAAAGGGGTATCGAACTGCCAGAACCGGGTAGAGGACCTCGACGGCAATCCCCTCTGGGAGTACTCCTACCCCCTGAACGAAGCCGGTCAACCCACCTTCCAGGTGGCCGTCAGCCCGTACGACCAGGAGATCATCAACCTGGTGGCCGCCATACGGAACAACACAGCAATCAACGAGGCGGAAGCCTGTGCGATCTCCACGATGGTGGCCATCATGGGCCGCATCAGCGCCTATACCGGCCAGGAAGTGACCTGGGAGGAGATGATGAACTCCAGCATGCGACTGGGCCCGGCCGAACTTGCAATGGGACCCGTGAACATACCAAAAGACGTTCCCGTGCCCGGAACAGGCCCTGCCTTATGAAACGACGATCGTTCCTGAGCCTGTCCGCCATAGGAGGCGCAGCCATGCTGGCCGGGTGCACCCCCGCCGGGGAGAAACCAGAGCAGGAGAAAAAGACAAACGGGGCCCGGCTGAGGCTGTCCAGCCAGGAAGGCGTGGCCCCAGGGGAAAGCCTCGATGAAAAACTGGATTTTCTTGAGGAGCATGGTTTTGCGGGCATTGAGCCCCATGGGGCCGGACTGCCTGACCGGGTCGAAGCGTTTCAAATGGCCCTGCAAAACCGAGCCATCGAAGTGAGTGCCGTGGTGGCGGGATTCCGGGGCCACCTGATTGCAAAAGATCCGGCCGTCAGAAAGGAAGCAATGGATTCCATCATGGAAATCCTGGAAGCTGCAGGTGCGCTTGGGGCAGCCGGACTAATCGTGGTGCCGGCGTTCAATCGCCAGGAAAGTCTGCCCCACCAGGAAAGCCGCGAGCTGCTGGTAGAACAGCTGACAGAACTTGGCAACCACGCCAACAGACACAATACGAATGTATTGATCGAACCGCTCAATCGGCGGGAAGCATATTTTCTCAGGCAACTGGCCGATGCCGCTGCCATTTGCCGGGATGCCGGCAGTGAAGGTGTGGGTTGCATGGGTGACTTCTGGCATATGACATGGGAAGAAACCAGCGACCTGGGGGCCTTGATTTCCGCCGGCCCCTACCTGAAGCATATGCACATCGCCAGTCGCCAGCGGCGCCTGATGCCGGGAGAGGACGAGGGGGACAATTACGTGGATGGATTGACGGGCTTAAAACACATTGGTTATCAGGGCTATATAAGCCTTGAGTGTGGCAGTGACGGGGACCGCCGGGAGACCATTCCCGCTGCAGCCCGACTGATACGACGGCAGTGGGAGGAAGCCGGGATCCTGTAGGTTTTATAGCAGCCGGCTTTTTCGCGGACTCGGCCCCTGTGGGGAATCAATCAGCCTTATAATAAATTTAAACCCAGAAAAATGAAAAACAAAGTTTCATTGGCTGCCATTGGCCTGTTACTGATGGCAATGACCCTTTCCTGCCAGCAGGACGGACAGGACGGGGAATGGGTGGCCTTGTTCAACGGGAAGGACCTGGATGGCTGGAACATCAAAATTGCGGGATATCCCATGAATGAGAATTTCGGGAACACCTTCCGCGTGGAAGACGGACTGTTGAAGGTGTCCTATGATGAATACGAAAGCTTTGACAACCGCTTTGGCCACATCTTTTTTTACCAGCCATTTTCCCATTACAAACTCCGGGTGGAATACCGGTTCACCGGGGAGCAGGTGCCCGGTGGCGCCGGATGGGCCTACCGCAACAATGGCATCATGTTCCATGCACAGCCGGCAGAAACCATGGCCATTGACCAGCATTTCCCAATCTCGGTCGAAGCACAGATGCTGGGAGGGGCCGGCGAAGAAGAGCGGCCTACGGGCAGTGTATGCACCCCAGGAACCAGTGTGGAAATAGACGGAATCAGGGTCGATGCCCATTGTTTCGGATCGTCTGGTCCGACAATACACGGAGATCAATGGGTTACCATGGAAATAGTGGTACTGGGCGACTCCGTGGTACACCACATCGTTGAGGGCGATACTGTGCTGACATACGGGAAGCTGCGTTACGACGGGCCCATGCTGTATGAAGTCCCTGGCTGGGACGCATTGGACGGCAAGCCGCTCACATCGGGGCATATTGCCTTGCAGGCAGAAAGCCATCCGACGGAATTCAGAAAAATTGAGATTATGGACCTTTCAGATAAATTCCAGGCTTCCGGACCAACGGTCCTGGTTGAGCAGTATTACCATAAGGCGCATTTTATAAGCGGTGGCGACACCCTGCCCTACCGGGTAATGTGGCCCAAGAATTTCCGGCCGGAAAATCAATACCCGGTATTGTTGTTCCTGCACGGGGCAGGGGAGCGCGGACGGAACAATTCAGCCCAGCTCACGCATGGCGGTGCCTGGCTTGCCTCGGAGGAGGTCCGACAGGAATTCCCCGCGGTGGTAATCTTTCCGCAATGTGCTTCAGACAGCTGGTGGGCAAAAATGGAGCGGGCCCAGTCGCCGGATGGAACCCCAAGCTTTGCCTTCAACCCGGATGTGGAACCCACCGTTGCGATGCGGCTGCTCACGGGCCTGATGGATGAGGTCAACGGGCAGCCCTGGGCAGACAAACAAAGGGTCTACCTGGGGGGACTCTCCATGGGTGGCATGGGAACCTTTGAATTGCTGCACCGCAGGCCGGAAATGTTTGCCGCCGCCTTTCCCATTTGCGGGGGAGGAAACCCGGATGCCACGGAAGGTTTTGCCAAAAACACACCGCTTTGGGTGTTCCATGGGGACAGTGACAACATTGTCAGTCCGGACCTGAGCACGGCGATGGTTGAAGCCATCCGGGCACACGGCGCGGAGCCGCGCTATACCCTATACGAAGGAGTCGGTCACAATGCCTGGGACCATGTGTTCATGGAGGAGGACCTGCTGCCCTGGTTGTTTTCCTTCTCAAAACCATAAACGCAACAATCTTCAGAATTTGTGACCGCATGTAAATATTCTTTTATATTTGCATGTAGAATACCTGTGGAAATGCCCAAAAAATTTGCTGCCATATCGCTAATCATGTTGGCCAGTGTCCTGATGCTGGCCCATGCGGTCATTCCCCACCACCACCATGAAAACCATGTCTGTTTTGAGCAGCACAGTTGCAGCAATGACCCGGCCCACAAAGACCATTCAGAAGCTGGCAGGTTCCCGGAAAACCAGGAAGGTGAATGCTGCATACTTGCAAACCTGCAGTTGTTCAACCATTCTGTCGGACGTGAAGGGCTTGACTGTCCCAGCTGTGAAATGGGAAGAGAGCAGTTCCGGCCGGATGTTTCCGCCACTTACGACACCCCATGGGCACCCCTTCTGAGGGAGAGACCATTCAGACAGACACCACTTGATACCCCGGACAGGAGACCTTGCTATGCAGGGTTTGCATCTGCGTTGAGAGCACCCCCCCTTGCCTGATTATAGCATTCCCAAATGCCGCTGACATGCTGTCAGCCGGCTTTCCTTATTCAGGCAAATCAACCTTAAAGATTTTCAGATGAAAAAAATATTCACGGCCACTATGTTGGCCTTCCTGCTCGTTTCGTGCGGGAACAGTAGCCTGCGCACACAGTCAGACGATCCGACCCATGCACACCAGGATTGTGACGACCATGTCCACCAGGATGGCAGCGCTCATCTGCACCAGGATGGCAGCACCCATGTCCACCAGGATTGTGACGACCACGGCCATGTCCACCAGGATGGCAGCACCCATGTCCACCAGGATTGTGACGACCACGGCCATGTGCACCATACAAAACCTCCCGGCCAGGAGTCTTTTGTTCTGACAGAGGACGAAAGCATCACCCCTGGCGAATCCACGGGCGAACACGATCATTAGGAGTCCGAACCCGGTAAACAACCCATTATGAAAAAACTGATCATCCCTGGGCTGATCGTCGGACTCCTGGTCTTGTCCGCTTGTTCAGCAGAAAACACTGAAAGCCATGACCATGACCATGACCAGGTGGTACTGTACTTCACGGGTTATGGAGAATTTCTGGAGGTATTCGCTGAAGCGGACCCCCTTGCCACCGGCATAAATTCCTCCATTCTGGTCCATGTTACCCACCTGTCTGACTTCAGGCCTCTTATCGAAGGCCGGGTGACTGCCAGCCTGATCACCGGGAACAGGGGGGTGCGGCAGACAGTGGAAGACCCTGTACGTCCGGGCATATTCCGGATTCTTCTGCAGCCCGAAATTGCCGGAGAATCACGCCTTGTCTTTGATGTGGAATGGGACGGCAACAGAGAGACCATTGAGGGGGGCCAGGTCATGGTATACGCAGACCACCACCAGGCCCTCCATGCCGCAGAGGAGTCGGACGAGGAGATTCCCGGGGCAATTGTGTTCACCAAAGAGCAAAGCTGGGCAGTCGGGTTTTCGACCGGTCTGGTCACCAGCCAACACTTCGGCCCGGTGATCAAAACGGTTGGGGAGGTTCTGCCCGCCAGGGGAGACGAAGCCATATTGACGGCCCGGGCCGGGGGCATCATCCACTTTCCGTCCGCCAATCTGTATGAGGGTGTGGCAGTAAGCGCCGGGGAGACATTGATGGAGGTCACAGGCGGGGCGATGGCCGAAAACAATGCGTCGGTCCGCTTCCAGGAAGCCAGGAACCGATATGAGAGGAGCCGAATGGATTACGACCGCATCAGCGGGCTGGCAGAGGAAAGGCTGGTCAGTGAAAGAGAGTTGCTGATGGCCAGGCAGGAGTACCTTGACGCCAGCACGGCATACGAGAACCTGTCGGAAACCTATTCGAGCGTAGGACATGCCCAAAAAAGCCCGGTAAACGGCTATCTTTCCCAATTGCTCGTCGAACAGGGGCAATACGTGGAACAGGGACAGGCCCTGGCTGTGGTCTCCGGCAACCGCAGCCTTGTAATACGTGCCCAGGTTCAACAGCGATATGCGGAACTACTGGAAGACCTCAGGGATGCAAACCTCGGACTGGCTGACGGGACCATGCAGCCGCTGGAGGCATTCAATGGAAGTATCATTTCTGTTGCCCGCAATGTCCACCCCGCAACACATATGTTGCCGGTGCATATCCATGTGCAGGGAGGCAGGGGGCTTGTGCCCGGCGGACTTACAGACGTATACCTGAAAACAAGCGCTGACCTCCCGGTGCTGGTCGTTCCAAACACCGCCCTTATAGAGGAGCAGGGCAACTACTTTGTGTTCGTACAGAACCATCCGGAGCGGTTTGTCAAGCGGGAGGTACGGACCGGCCAGACGGACGGGATTCAAACCGTAATAATGGGGGGCCTTGCAGAAGGGGAGCGCATTGTCACCCGGGGAGCGGTCATGGTGAAAATGGCGGCATCTGCCGGAGACCTGGACCCGCATTCCGGACACGTTCATTAAAAGCAGGAAGTCATTATGCTGGATAAAATATTGCATCTCTCGCTTGACAACCGCCTGCTGGTGGTACTTCTGGGCATTGTGGTGATGGTTGCCGGGGCACAAATTGCATCCAGAATGGATGTGGACGTATTTCCTGACATTACCGCTCCCACCGTCGTGATCATGACCGATGCCCACGGCATGGCCCCCGAAGAGGTAGAGCGGCTGGTCACATTCCCGATCGAAACGGCCGTGAACGGCGCCACCGGTATCCGCCGGGTACGCTCCGCCTCATCACAGGGGTTTTCCTTTGTATGGGCAGAATTTGACTGGGGAACCGATATTTACAAAGCCCGACAGGTCGTAAGCGAAAAAATGGTGGAGGTCAGCCCGCAAATGCCTTCAGGCATCGGAACCCCTACCCTTGCACCCCAGTCCTCCGTCATGGGTGAAGTCCTGTTCGTTGGTCTTCAGTCTGACAGCACAAGCATGCTTGACCTGAGAACGATCGCAGACTGGGATATCAAGCCCGTATTGATGGCCACCGAAGGTGTTAGTCAGGTGACCGTCATAGGGGGGGACTATAAGCAGTACCAGGTGCTGGCCGACCCATACCGGATGAAGCATTTCGGGATAGGGATGGATGAACTTGCAGCTGCATGCGAAGAATTCAGCAACAATGCACAGGGTGGAATCATCCGGCAATACGGGAACGAATATGTCGTCAGGGGTATCGCCCGTACCAACAACATCGACGAACTGGGTGCATCCCTGGTGAAGTGGTCTGATGGCACGCCTGTCAGGGTCAACGATATTGCCACGATCAGGATCGGGTCCGGTATTAAAATGGGACACGCCTCCCAGAATGCCAGTCCGTCTGTAATCCTTTCCATATCCAAGCAGCCGCTCGCCAACACCCTGAAGCTTACGGAGGCGATTGAAAGAAACCTGGACGCCCTCATGCTTTCCTTGCCCCCGGATGTTAAGCTGGATACAGGGATTTTCCGTCAGGCAGACTTCATCGAGACAGCCATTCGCAACGTGCAACGGGTGCTGCTGGAAGGGGCGGTTTTGGTGACCATTATTCTTTTCCTGTTCCTGATGAGCTTCCGGACCACAATTATTTCGCTGATCGCCATACCGGTTTCGCTGCTTACAGCCGTGATTGCCCTTCACCTGTTGAACCTGAACATCAATACAATGAGCCTTGGTGGTATGGCCATTGCGATTGGCTCCCTGGTTGACGATGCCATCATTGATGTGGAAAATGTGTACAAGCGGCTGCGACAGAATATTCAATTGCCTCCAAAAGAACGCACACCCGTGCTGAAAATAGTGTTTGACACTTCCAAGGAGATCCGTTCATCCATCATCAAGGCCACCCTGATCATCATCGTGGCTTTTGTCCCCCTCTTTTTCCTCACCGGAATGGAAGGAAGGATGCTACAACCCCTTGGCATAGCCTATATCGTAGCGCTCTTCGCTTCACTTGTTGTGGCCATGACATTGACCCCTGTACTAAGCTACTTTCTGTTGACGAATGAAAAAAGATTAAAAAAGGCCGTGAAAGAACCCTGGCTGAGCAGGAACCTGGCCCGTATTTACCGACAATCTTTGCTGCAGGCGCTGCGATACAAGCGGCCGGTCATCGGAGGCATTTTCATTTTGCTAATCATGGCATTGGCAGCATTGCTGAGCATGGGCAGGAGTTTCCTTCCCGAATTCAACGAAGGGGCGCTGACCATCAGTGCCGTCAGCCAGCCGGGTATCTCACTTGATGACAGCAATGAGATCGGCAATGCCCTGGAAAGAGCAGTACTTACAATTCCGGAGGTCACCAGCACGGCAAGGCGCACCGGGAGGGGAGAACTGGATGAGCATTCCCAGTCGACCAACAGCGCTGAGATCGATATAAATTATATATTGGAAGACCGTTCAAGAGAGGCATTCCTGCAGGACATCAGGGAAAAGCTGGGGTCTGTTCCGGGGATCGCATTTATGGTCGGACAGCCATTGGGCCACCGCATCGACCACATGATATCCGGAACCCGTGCCAACATCGCCATTAAGATCTTCGGTCCCGACTTAAGCACCCTTTACCTCACCGGAAAGCAGATCGAGGCAGCAATCAGCAGTATCCCCTCCTTGGTGGATGTTACCACAGCAGAGCAAGTGGAGGTTCCCCAGATCCAGGTAAGGGCAAACCGTGAACGTCTGGCATATTATGGCATCCCGGTTGGGGAGTTCATTCGTTATGTGGAGCTTGGCTTTTCCGAAAAAAAGCTGGGTGAGATATTTGAGGGTCAGCGTAGTTTTGACCTTGTTCTCCGCTTGAATGAAGATTACACAGAGGATATGGATGGCCTGAGAAATGCACTGATCAGAACGGCTCACGGCGGTTTTGTACCGCTTAAGGAGGTTGCGGATATCCAGTCTCTCTCCGGACCCAACACCATCAGCAGGGAGAATGTACAGCGCAATCTTGTGGTTTCAGCCAACGTATCCGGAGGAGGACTTAGCAAGGCCGTGGACCAGATCAGGGAGCACATTGCAGCAGACGTCAGCCTGCCCGAGGGTTACCGCATAGAATACGGTGGACAGTTTGAAAGTGCCGAAGCTGCAACCCGCACCCTGATCATTGCTTCCATGCTGGCCGTGCTTGTGATATTCCTGCTGCTTTTCCAGGAATTCAGGCATCCGGGACTTGCGGGTATCGTGCTGCTAAACCTTCCGCTTGCGCTGATCGGGGGGGTATTTGCCATCTGGCTCACCTCCGGTGTGCTGAGCATTCCCGCCATCATCGGCTTTATCACCCTGTTTGGAATAGCGACAAGGAACGGGATACTGCTGATCACACGTTACCTGCGCCTGCAAAACCAGGGTGTATCACTGAAAGACTGTATCATCGAAGGCTCAGTAGACCGGTTGAATCCCATCCTGATGACCGCGCTTACTGCCGGACTGGCACTCATTCCGCTGGCGCTGAGCGGTGATGTGGCAGGCAATGAAATACAGAGTCCGATGGCGAAGGTGATACTCGGCGGACTGCTCACCTCTACCCTGCTGAATATTTACCTTGTGCCCATGGTTTACAGCATTTTTGTATCCCATCGGATGGGAAAGGCTGCAGTGATTAATGGATAAAAACATCTGAAGATGAAGTCAACAATCATATTTACAGCTGCATTACTCAGCATCAGTTCATTGCAGGCAGCACCACCCATAGACGCCGTGCTGGATGAGATCGAGCAAAACAATACTAGCCTGGCTGCTTTTCGCAGCCAAATGGAGGCCATGGAGCTGGAGAACCGCACCGGCCTTCTGCCGCACGATCCGGAAATTGAATTTGCTTACCTATGGGCTACCCCTGCCGAGATCGGCCCCCGCACCAACCTCAGCCTGATTCAATCCTTTGATTTTCCCACAGCCTATGGTTACAGAAACCGGATCGCAGATGGCAAGGGCCGGCAAATCCTGGCCGAATACAGCAGGAGGAGGATGGAAATCCGGCTCGAGGCTGCATTGGTCTGCATTGACCTGATCCATGCCAATGCCATGGGAAGGGAGCTGCAAATCCGGGTATCTCATGCCAGGCGCCTGGCCGCGGGTTACAGCCGGATGATGGAGCTTGGAGAAACCAATGTGCTGGAATACAACAAGTCCCTTCTGAACCAGTTAAACCTTGAAAATCAGGCCGAAAGAAACCAGGTTGAAAGGACTTCGCTGCTGGCAGAGCTGCAACGCCTGAACGGCGGTGTGCCAGTAGAATTTGAGACAGACAATTTCCCCGATCCGCAGATTCCGCTAGATTTTGAGCAATGGTTTGCTCAGGCAGAGAAACAAAACCCTATATTGCAGTGGATCAGCAGCGAGGTAGAGGTCAGCCAGGCCAGGGAAAGGCTGATGCGTGCCCAGGCACTGCCGGGGTTTTCTGCAGGCTATGTAAGCGAAGCCCTTGCCCATGAACAGTTTCGCGGATTTGCCGTAGGCGTTTCCATCCCGCTGTGGGAAAACCGGAAAACAGTGAAAACAGCACGCGCACAAACCCTGGCCGCCAGGGAGCTGGAGGCAGACCAAAGGCTGCAGTTCTATCACCAGTTGAAGGCGGGTCATCACAAGACTGTGGAGCTTTATGAGAGCACGAGACGTTTCAGGGAGGGACTCGTCGATCTTGAACAGTTTCGGCTGCTGGAAGTGGCATTGACGCAGGGCGAGATCAGCCTGTTAAGCTTTCTGACCGAGCTGGAGTTCCTTTACCAGGGCATGGACAGGTTGCTGGATGCCCAAAAAGAGCTCCACATTTCCCTGGCTATACTGAACCAGTACCGTTAATCCAGAAATAATACCATAACTTTCACAAAGCAGTAACCTTATGAAAATTATTGGATTAATTGCATTTGCCGGTATGATCGTGATGAACTACCTGGCCAAT